>JBIKLM010000228.1:0-6844 GCA_044359835.1 Planctomycetota bacterium | reverse complement strand
GGCAAGACCCCCAACGGCACCTGGCAACTGCGCATGGTCGACTCCGCCACCCAGGACCTGGGCTCCCTGCTCTCCTGGTCGCTCCAGCTCGTGCACCAGTAAGCCCCGGGGCCCCGCCCTCCGATCCCGCCGGCACCCCCGCGCCCCCCGGCCGCCCCCGCGGCTGGGGGGCGCCTCGTTTCGAGCCCCTTCGCCGGCGGCCTGCGGCTTCGGTGGCGCCGGGGCGCGGCCCCTTCGCGCTGGTGGGCCCCGAGCGGGCACCGCCCGGGGCGAAATCCGGGCGGGTCGGGCCGATCCGGGCTGGTGGGTGTCCCAGGGGTGGCCCATGACGGGGGGCGGGGTCGATGGGCCCGGGGGTCGCGGTCGATCAGGACTCCGGTGGCCTGGTTGGTGTCGCTTCCCGGCGCCTGGGCCCGCGTCCCCCCCGAGAAGTCCATGGAGCACTACGACCTGATCTGCATCGGCAGCGGCCCGGCGGGCCAGCGGGCGGCTATCCAGGCTGCCAAACTGAGGAAGAAGGTGGCCGTCGTCGAGAAGCGGCTGTGCTTCGGCGGGGTCTGCATCGAGACCGGCACGATCCCCTCCAAGACCTTCCGGGAGGCGGTGCTGTCGTTCGTCAGCCTGAAGGCCCACTCCCAGAACCTGGGTTTTCGGGCCGAGCGGCGGCCGAGCATGGGCCAGCTGGTGGCGCGCGTGGCCGAGGTGATCCAGCTGGAGCTGGAGGTCGTGCGCGACCAGCTCGGGCGCAACGACGTCGAGCTGCTCAATGGCCACGCCACGCTGATCGACCCGAACACCGTGCGCATCGAGGCCGGCGACAAGCGCCGCGACGTGCGCGCCGATCAGATCCTGATCGCCGTGGGCACCACGCCCTGCGATCCGCCAGGCATCGCCCCGGACGGCCGCACGATCATCACCTCGGACGGCGTCATGGGTCTGCCGAGCCTGCCGCGCACCATGACCGTGGTGGGCGGCGGCGTGATCGGCGTCGAATACGCCTCGATGTTCGCGCAGCTCGGGGTGCAGGTGACCTTGGTCGACCGGCGCCCGCGCCCGCTCGAGCTGATGGACAGCGAGATCGTCGACGAGCTGGTGCACCAGATGCGCAACAACTTCGTCACCTTCCGTGGCGGCGAGGCGGTCGAGGCGATCGAGATCGTGCACGACGGCCACCGGAAGGGCGTGGTGCGGCTCGAGTCCGGCAAGCACATCGTCAGCGACGTGGTGCTGTATTGCGCCGGACGCCAGGCGGCCACGGCCGGCCTGGGGCTCGAGCGCGTGGGAGTCCAGCCGGACGAGCGCGGCCGCGTCACGGTCGACGCCAGCTTCCGCACCGCGGTGCCGAGCATCTTCGCCGCCGGCGACGTGATCGGCTTCCCGGCCCTGGCGGCCACCTCCAGCGAGCAGGGCCGCCTGGCTGCCTGCCACATGTTCGGGGAGGAGGCGCGGCCCATGAAGCAGCACTTCCCGATCGGCATCTACGCCATCCCGGAGATCTCGATGGTCGGCGCCACCGAGGAGACCCTGACCAAGAATCAGGTGCCCTACGAGACCGGCGTGGCGCGCTATCGCGAGATCGCCCGCGGGCAGATCCTCGGGGACGATTCCGGCCTCTTCAAGATGATCTTCCACCGCGACGACCGGCGCCTCCTGGGCGTGCACTGCATCGGCTCGGGCGCGACCGAGCTGGTCCACGTGGGCCAAGCAGTGCTGGCCCTCGGCGGCGGGCTCGACTACTTCCTCGAGACCGTGTTCAACTACCCGACCTTGGCGGAGTGCTACAAGGTCGCCGCCTTCAACGCCGCCAACAAGCTGCGCAGCGCCAGCGCCCTGCGCCAGATCTCCCGCACGGGCAGCTGAACTTCGCGGCGGCGGCGGCGGGGCGCTAGGGCCACACCTGCAAGTCCACAGCCGGGGGCCGATCTGGTGCGGATCGGGCACACCTACGAGAGTGCCCCGATTCGCCTACAGCGCCCTGATATCCTGCGAATCGCCCCGGCAGCGACCCCCAAGAGCAGCCAGGGCCGGCAGAATCGGCGCGCCGCGTCGATGGCAGCCTTCGCGCCGCTCGATAGAGGCCCAGAGGCCTCTGACAAGCGGGCGAATCGCCTCGGGCGTTGCCCGAGACGATTCGCTCACAGCCGGTCAGCCCCCACGCGGATCGATGGCCACGGCCTGTTCCGCGGAGTTGCCGCGGATCTCGGGCACGTACATGGCCTGGCCCACGGCCGGCAGGGCCTGGAACTCGCCGGGGGTTTCGGCCCGCAGGGTGTAGCGCAGTTCCCACAGGCCCTGGGGCAGGGCGTCGATGAACAGGGCCACCTTGCGATCGCGCAGCTCGCGATAGCAGAAGCGCTGCTCGCCGCTGTAGGCGTCGGCGGGACGCAGGGGGCCGTCCCCCGCGGCCAAGACCGGCAGGGGCGGCGTCGCGCCGAAGCGATAGTCCTGCTCGCGGCGGCTCAGCTTGGCGGCGTACAGGCTGCCGCCGCTTTCGAGCTCGGTGGCCTCCAGGCCGGCGGGCTTCAGGTCCTCGACCAGCAGGTACTCGAGATCCGCCTTGGGCTCGAGCAGCAGCACCACCTCGATCCGGTCGCCGCTCTCGAGGCGCTCTCCCGGAGCCAGCGGGCGGCGCTCGAACAGCCGTCCGGCCAACAGCGTCTGCTTGGGCACCAGGCGGAAGTACTGGCGCTCCACGAACAGCTCGTTGGCGGCCGGGCGCAGGGGTTTCTCCAGCGAGAAGCAGCGCACCCCGCTGGCCCAGTGCAGCGGGCCGGTGCCGGCGGTGCGCACCAGCTCGAGCCGATGGCGGCCGCTTTCGAGGCCGTCGATGCGCACGCGCCGCACGGCGCCCAGCAGGTCGTCGCCGGGCTCGACGCGGGCCACCTCGCGGCCGTCCAGGGAGATCGTGTAGCCGGCCGCGGCGGCGCGGGCTCCGGTCACCTCCAGGCGGCGGCACAGGGCCAGCACGGCGATGGCGGTTTCGCGGGTCGAGCGCCACTGGCCCGCGCGACGGTTGTGCACCAGCCACTCGAGGGCCGGATCGAGCAGCTCGTGCTCCGGCGCGAGTTCCTGCAGCACCAGCAGGGTGAAAGCGGTGGCTTCGACGGCTGCGTCGGCCCAGCGCCAGCACAGGCCCGCTTGGCCCCAGTGCACGCGCGGACGGGCGCCCGTCGAGCCCAGCCCCTGGCGTTGGCCGAGCAGGCCGCTGCCCGGGTCCTCGTCGCGGCGCGCGCCGTTCGACAGGTTGTCGAGCAGGATGCGCTGTTGCTCGGCGGCGCCCAGATGGTGGGCGGCGCGCAGCAGGAAGGCGCGCGCCGCGGCGCCGGCCTCGGAGCGCGCGGCGTACAGGGCTTCGAAGGAGCGCTTGAAGTCCGCGCTCGGGCCGCGGCTCAGGGTGCGCTCGAGGTCCACCAGCGCGAAGAGCAGCCAGGCGCACAGGTCCGGTCGGGTCTCGGCCTCGACCAGGCGCCGGGTCAGATGGTCGGCGGCGCGCTCCAGGGCTCCCACGGGGACCTCCAAGCCCGTCTGCCGCGCCAGGCATAGGCTCCAGGCCGCATAGGCGCTCATCCACAGGTCTTCGGGGCCGCCTGGCCACCAGGACCAGCCGCCCTCCGGCGACTGCCAGCCCAGCACCTTGTCGAGGCCTTCTTTGGCCGCGCGCTGCCACGCGTCGAAGTCCTCGCGGCCGAGGGGCTGCGTCTTCGCCAAGAAAGCGCGCTCGATGCCGCCGAAGCTGGCGCTGGCAACCTGTTCCGCGCTCAGGCCGAGACTCTGCAGGGAGCGCATGGCGATCGCCGTGGGCACGAAGCGCGAGAGCGTCTGCTCGAGGCAGCCGTAGGGGAAGTGCGTCAGGTAGGGCAGCGCGTCGAGGGCCGCCAGGGCCGGCTCCGGCGTGACGAACAGCTCGATCGAACCGCTGCCCGGGCGCGCCGCGGGGATCTCGAGCTCGAGGTCCAGGCGTTCGCCTTCCAGCCGCCCGGCCTGGGCCAGCAGCTGGTCGAGGCCGCGCTCTTCGATCGGCAGACGCCGTTCGAGCCCGTCGCCGACGCCCTGGCCTTCGGCGCGCAGGGTCAGCCGCGCTTCACCGGCAAATTCCGCCAGCAATTCGAAATCCACGCGCCGGGTTTCGCCCGGCGGCACGTCGAGGCGCGCCGCCAGGGGTCCCGGGCCGGCCTTGGTCAGGCCTTCGATCGCCAGGGAGAGCTCGACGCTCTGGGCCAGGTCGCCGGTGTTGGTGACCAGGCCGCCGACCAGGAAACGGTCGCCGACCACGGCGAAGCGCGGCAGCGAGAGGCGCGCCACGATCGGCAGGCTGGTGCGCACCGGCGCGGCGCGCAGGTCGCCGAAATCGGCGCCGCGCGTGACGGCGCCTGCGGACAGGTTCCAGCGCGTGGTCGCTTCGCTGAAGGGCACCTCGATCCGCGCGCGACCTTCGGCGTCGGTCACGAGCGCCGCGCTCCACAGGGCGGTCTCGCGGAAATCGCTGCGCACGACCAGGCTGCCGCCGCCGGCCCCACCGGCGCCGGGCTCGGCCCGGTCGGCCACGGCCGACTCAGCCAGGCCTGCGATCGGCGCTGGCGCCCCCGGCGCGGCCTGGGCGCGGCCCAGGGCCAGCTTGCCGGAGCTGCGCTCGAAGGCCCCCGAGCCGTCGTATCCAAGCATCTCCAGAGTGCGCAGCACCGCTTGGTTCGCGAGCTGCTCGTCCGGGTCGGCGTCGGAGCTCGCGAAGGGGCGCTGCTCGAGGCTCGCGGACCCGCTGGCCAGCAGGGCGCGCGGGTGGGCATAGAAGAACGCGCGCGGATCCGGGCGCTCCTCGGCGGCGATGGCCGCCACGGCGGCGTCGTAGACCGCGATCGAGAGCTCGCCCTGCACCGGCCGGCCCTCCCGGTCGGTCACCAAGAGCTCGAGCTGGCCGCGCTCTCCGGGCCGATAGACCTCGCGATCGAAGCGCTGCTCGAGATTCAGGAAGTGGCGCGACGGCGCCACCACCAGTTCGGCCTGGGCGCGCTGCACGATTCCGCCGCGCACGCTGACCGCGCGGGCGAACACGTTGGGCACGTGGCGGGCATCCAGGGGGAAGCGCACCAGTTGGGCGGCGCCGCCGTGCAGCACGCGGGTTTCGAGCAGGCGTTCCGCGGCCAGGCTGAACAGCACGTGCCGGTCGCTGCTGTCGCTGAGCACCAGCAGGGCCGCTTCGTCGCCCTCCGCCAGGCTGCTGGCGTCGAAGACGATCGAGAGGCCCTGCTGGGGCAGGTCCAGGCTGCGCGTGCGCTCGTCGGCGGCGTAGAGCCAGGTCTCGGCCTTGACCGGACCGCTGCGCGGGTCCTCCGAGCTCCAGCGCACCACGTAGCTGCCCGGCTGCGGCAAACTCGGCAGCCATTGGCCGCGGCCCTGGGCATCGAGGGTCAGATCGATCCGCGCCAGCTCCTCGAAGACGTAACGGCGCTCGATGGGCTCGAAACCCGGCGGCAACCCGCCGCTCGGCGTGCGCAGAGCGCTCAGGTCGGCGCCGCTGCGCGGCGTGCCCGCGGGGTCGCGCCAGACCTCAACCCAGCGGGCGCGCTCGAGCGTCAGGCGCCCGCTGACGGGCGCGGGCTGGCCGTTGGCATCCTCGGCGCGCACTTCG
Source organism: Planctomycetota bacterium (assembly GCA_044359835.1). GTDB lineage: Bacteria > Planctomycetota > UBA1135 > UBA1135 > JBIKLM01. Next base: position 1,218 of record JBIKLM010000228.1, on the reverse strand, counting down.
ACGCGCGCCGCCTGCCCCGGCCGCACCACGGAGTGTTCGCTCTCCAAGACGACCGCATAGGCCTGCCGGCGCACCCGCACCCGCCCGCTGCCGCTGACCTCGCGCCGGGCGGCGTCGGTCACGCGCACTTCGATGCGGTACTCCCACTCCTGGCCGTCCGCGGCCGGGGTCTCGAAGCTGAACTTCGCCCGGCCCTCGCCATCCAGCACCAGGCTGCGGCGCAGCAGCTCCTCTTCGGGCCGCCAGCCCCAGGGTTCGCTGTTCCAGCTGTGTTGCATCTCGCGCGCGAACCAGGCCCAGCGCGGCTGCGGCAGGAGGCCGACGCCCAGCGGCACGCGCCGCACGATCAGCTCGGCCGCGCCGCCGCCGACCGCGGCCCCGAAATAGGTGCGGGCCTCGATGCTGGCCTCGACCGTGTCGCCCAGCACGTGCACGCGCGGGCGGCCGGGGGCCTCTTCCGCGACACGCACGGCGACCTCGAATTCGGGCAGCTTGTACTCTTCGAGCCGCAGCAGCGCCTCGTAGCCGATCCCTCGGCCTGCGGCATCTCGGAACTCGACCTGATAGGCGCCGAGCGCCCAGGCGGCGCCCAGCTCGAGGCTGCCGTCGGCGCTGCCGAACTCCGAGAGGGTCACGCGCTCTTCGCGCACCAGCTCGCCGCGCGGATCGATGAAGCGCGCCAACAGCACCTGGCCCGCGGGCGTTTCATAGGCCAGACCGAGGTGGCGCCGCGCGGTCAGTTTCCAATGGGCCGTTTGGCCCGGACGATAGGCGGGCCGGTCGGTCGTCAGCAGCAGGCGCCAGCCCTGCTCGGGGGTGGAGCCGGCGGCGCTGCTTTGCACCAAGGCCTGGGAGCCGCCTCGACCCGCGGTCAGCAGCACGCTGGCGAATTCTTGGCTCAAGGTGTCGAGATCGAAGCGCACCAGGCCCTTGGCATCGGTGTCGGCCTCGAACTCACGCCAGCGCCAGCCCTGATTCTCTTGCACGCCCACGAAGGCCTTGACCGGCTGGCCCGCGCGCGGGGCGCCGTCCTCGGCGCCCACGGCCCAGGCCACCAGTTCACCCGGCGCCTGCTCGGCCACCAGCGCCAGGTCGGTGATCAGGATCAGGCCGCGGGCCTTCTGGTCGCCCGCGCGCAGCTCGAGGGCGTAGGCCCCCGGCGGCGGCGAATTCGGCATCCATTCCGAAAGCGCCATGCGACGCTGCTGGCGCTCGTGG
>JBIKLM010000227.1:0-6875 GCA_044359835.1 Planctomycetota bacterium | reverse complement strand
TCCGATCTGGATGGCGGGGGGGGCGAAAGTCCTTCCGCGCAGGGCGGCGGGCTGGGAGCGACGCAGGGGCGCGGGGAGAGCCCGGGGGGTGCCGGGAGGGGCGGGCGGGCGCCCTGCGGGGCGCTTGGCATGGGGCCTGCGTGGGGACGGGCATGGACCGCGGTCTCTATCTGGCCATCAGCTCGATGCGCTCCGCCGAACGGCGCATCGACTTCACCGCCCACAACCTGGCCAACCTCAACACGGCCGGCTTCAAGCGCACCGAGGCCACCCACCGGAGCTTCCTGGTCAACCACCCGGCCGGCCAGAACCAGACCGTGGGGGTTCGCGGCCGGCAGGACTTCTCGCAGGGCAACCTGCAGGTGACCGGGCACCCCTACCACCTGGCCTTGCGCGGCCAGGGCTTCTTCGCCGTCGAATCGCCGAGCGGCGAGCTCTACACCCGCGACGGCAGCTTCGCGATCACCGCCGAGGGCGAGTGGGTCAACGACCTGGGCTGGCCGCTGGCCTGGGAAACCCGGCTGGGGCCCGTCGACCCCTCCCGCGGCGATCCGGTCGTCGATGCGAGCGGCGAGGTCATGCAAGGCAGCCAGCGCCTGGGCCGCCTCAAGCTGGTCGATTTCGAGGATTACGGCCGGCTGGAGGAGCTCGACCAGGGCCTCTGGCGCCCGCGGCCTGGCGCGCGCGAGACCGTCGCCGACGCCGAGGTGCAGCAAGGCAACCTCGAGACCTCCAACGCCAGCGCCATCGACGAGATGGTCCAGCTGATCGCCAACCAACGCGCTTACGAGATCTCCTCCAAGGTCGTCGAGACCATGGACCAGAGCTACCAGCGCCTGTACCGCCCCAACTGATCCCGGCTCCCCCCGCCCCCCCGCCGCTCCATGATCCGCGCCATGCGCACCGCCGCGTCCGGCATGCTCGCCCAGCAGATGCAGGTCGACGCGATCGCGAACAACATCGCCAACGCCAACACCACGGCGTACAAGAAGGACCACCTGTCCTTCCGCTCGCTGCTCTATCGCACCTACCGCGAGCCCGGCGCGCTGACCGGCAGCAACATCGCCGCGCCCACCGGCCTGCAGATCGGCTCGGGAACCGAGATCGGCTCGTCGATCAAGCTGCAGACCCAGGGCGACCTGGAGCTGACCGGCAACGAGTTCGACCTGGGCATCCAAGGCGATGGCTTCTTCCGCGTGGCCCTCGGCAACGGCGAGTTCCGCTACACCCGCGACGGCACCTTCCGGCGCGACGCCGTGGGCCAGATCGTCACCGTCGACGGCTATTTCCTCGAGCCGCGCATCGTGGTCCCCGAGGGCACCACGGCGATCACCATCGGCCAGGACGGCACGGTCTCGGGCCAGACCCCGGGCGGCCAGATCAACAGCTTCGGCCAGATCCTGCTGTTCGACTTCACCAACCCTGCGGGCCTCAAGGCCTCGGGCGGCAACCTGTATCAGGAGACCGGCAGCTCCGGCCCCGCGGTGCAGCGCGTGCCCGGCCAGGACGGTACCGGTTTCCTGCGCCAGGCTATGCGCGAACGCTCCAACGTGCAGGTCGTCGAAGAGCTGATCGAGCTGATCCAGGCCCAGCGCAACTACGAGGTCAACAGCCGCACGATCCGCGTCGGCGACGAGATGCTCCAGCAGGTCTCCAACCTGGTGCGCTGATGATCGTCTTGAAACGAGCCTTCGTCCTGGCCGCGGCCCTGCTGCTGCTGGCCGGCGCCGCCGCCGGGCAGGCCACTTTGAGCCTGCCCCGCGAAGCCCACGTCGCCGGGCGGCAGCTGTCGCTCGGTCAGGTGGTGCAGGTCGAAGGCGCCGATGCGCAGCAGGTCGAGCGCCTGCGGGCCTACTCCCTGGGCTACACACCGGCCCCGGGCTTCAGCCGCGTGCTCAGCGCCGAGCGGCTCGGCCAGGAGCTGGCGCGGGCCTTCCCGGGCGAATCCCTGCGTTTCCTGGGCGAGCGCCACACGCGGGTCTGGCCCGCGACCGAAACGATCACGGCCGCGGCGCAGCGCGAAGCGGGGGCCGCCGCTCTGACCGACCTGCAGCGCGGACGCACGATCGAGTTCCTGCCCCTCGCGGAGCCCGCCGATCTGGCCGTGCCCGCCGGCGCGGCCCCCGCGCGCATCGTGGCGCGCCTGGCGGGCCAGAACCTGTCCAGCAACGCCGTCGAGGTCAGCCTCGAGGTCTACGCCGACGGGGTCCTCTATCGCAGCGTGCGCTTGCCCTACCGCGCGGTCGAATGGGTCGAGCTGCCGGTGCTGGTGCGCGACGTGGCCCCCGGCGAAACGCTCGGCGTGCAGGACTTCAAGCTCGAGCGCCTGCCCAAGCAGCCCGGTCAGGTCACGCCCCTGACCCTGGCCATGGCCGCCGGCGCGCTCAGCTCGCGGGCCTTGCGCGCCGGCCAGCCGGTCAGCGCCCAGGACGTGCACCGGCCCCTGGCGATCCTGGCCGGAAACACGCTCTTCGTCGAAGTCCGCCGCGGTTCCGTGGCCGCCCGCTCCCTGGGCGTGGCCCTGGACTCGGGCTCGCTCGGCGACCGCATCCGCATCCAGTTGGCCGGCTCCCAGCGCGAGATGCGCGCCGTGGTGCAAAGCCGCGACCTGGTCGTCGTGTCCCTCGATCCCGAACCCGCCCTGGCTGGCCAGCGCTGAACGCCGCCCCAACCGACCGCGCCCATGAACTCGATCCACACCCGCCCGTGGCTTCGGCCCCTGCTGGCCCTGCTGCTCCTGGCCGCGGCCGCTGGCCAGGCTTCCGCCCAGGCCCGCCCGGGCTCGATCTACGACGCCTCGCGTGGCCCGATCGGCCCGATCGCCGACAAGACCGCGCGCCGCCCCGGCGATCTGCTGACGGTGATCATCCTGGAGCGCCAGAACGTCACCAACGAGGACCAGACCGACATCGCCAAGTCGACCAACCTCAACTACGAGATGACCAGCTTCAACCTGAAGCCGGGCTTATTCAACACGCTGCCGGACCTGGCCGCCAACAGCAACGACCAGTTCTCCGGTCAAGCCCAGGTCAACAAGCGCGATAGCTTCGAAGCGCGCCTGACCGCCATGGTCGTCGACGTGCTGCCCAACGGCAACATGGTGCTCTCCGGCCGGCGCGAGATCCGCATCGAGAACCAGACCAAACTGATCGAGTTCACCGGCGTGGTGCGTCGTTTCGATGTGACTCCGCTCAACACCGTGGCCAGCGAACTGGTCGCCGATGCGCGCATCTCCTACGTCGGCGATGGGCCCCTGACGCGCGCCACCCGCCGCAACGGCCTGGGCGCCAAGATCCACCAGGCCATGGCTTGGCTGTGGCCCTTCTGACGCACACCGAGGCAGCCCGATGACGATCCTCGAGTCCTTCGCGCGCGCCGCCCTGGCGCTGCTCCCGATGGGGCCGCTGCTCGCCCAGCAGCCCCAGGAAGCGCTCTGGCCGCTGCCCCCCGGCGCGCCGGCGCCCTTGTCGGCCTCCGCGCCGGCGAAGCCGGCCGCCCCGGCCGCGAGCCCCTTGCAATTGCCCACGCCGGGCGCCGGCCTCGAGCTCGAGCTGCCCGCGGGCCTCGACGCCCAGACGCGCCTGCACCTGTGGCAGATGGGCATCCAAGCGCCCGAGCAGCCGCAGCTCCAATCGAGCGCGGCCGTGGTGCGCAGCGAGCGCATCGACCCGGCCCTGGCACGCGGCAGCGACGGCCGCACCCGGGTGCGCGTGCGCGACCTGGCCACCGTGCGCGGCCAGGAATCGAACCAGGTCTACGGCATCGGCCTGGTGACCGGTCTCAGCGGCACCGGCGACTCGGGCAACGCGGCCCGCATCAAGCTCAGCAACCTGCTCAAGATCACCAACATCAACCTGGACCCGGCCCAGCTGGCCTCCAACAACATCGCCGTGGTGTGGGTCGAGGCCAGCCTGCCGCCGGGCGTCAAGCCGGGCCGCCGCCTGGATGCGCGGGTTTCTTCGCTCTACGACGCCGAGAGCCTGGTCGGGGGCACCCTGGTGTGGTGCGAGCTGACCGATCCGACCGGCTCGACCGTCTACGCTACCGCCGCGGGCCCGGTCACCACCGGCGCCTTCTCCGCCGGCGGCGACGCCGCCAACGCGCGCCGCAACTTCCTGACCGTCGGCCTGGTCTCCCAAGGCTGCAAGGTCGAGCGCGAAGTGCCGACCCAACTGTTCACCGACCAGGGCGTGGTCTACCTCGACCTGGACGCCAAGTCGGCCGGCTTCGGCAACGCGGTGCGCATCGCCGACGCCATCTCCGCGGTCTATCCGGGCAGCGCCACGCCGCTCGACTCCTCCAGCGTGCGGATCGTGCCGCCCGGCGGTTTCGAGGAGTCGGACCGGGTGCGCTTCGTCAGCTCGCTGCTGGCGATCCAATTCGAGCCCGAGGCCAGCTCGCGCATCGTGGTCAACGAGCGCACCGGCGTGATCGTGCTGGGCGAGGAGGTGCGCATCTCCCGCGGGGCGATCACCAAGGGCAACCTGACCGTGACGGTCTCCGAGACCCCCGAGGCCAGCCAGCCCGGGCCACTCAGCCAGGGACAAACCGCGGTCCTGCCGCGCACCGACCTGGTGATCGAAGAGGAGAACCGCGGCCTGGCCTTGGTGCAGGGCGCCGCCGACCTGAGCCAGGTCGTCGAGGTGCTCAACGTGCTCGGGGTGACCCCGCGCGACATGATCGACATCCTGCAGTCGATGGCCCAGTCGGGCATGCTGCACGGCGAACTGATCGTCCAGTGATCGAAGGAGCTGCCATGACCCTGCGACCGATCGAAACCCCTGGACTCCATGCGCTCGAAGCCGAGCTGGCTCGCGGTCAGGGCCGCGAATCCGAACTGCGCCGCCTCGAGCAGGCCGCCGGCGGGGAACGGCCCGAGGAGGCTCAGAAGCGTTTCGAGGAGTACTTCTCGACGCTGATGGTCAAGGAGCTGCGCCGCGGGCTCGGCGAGGGCTTCTTCGGCAGCGGCGCCGGCAGCGACACCTACGACGCCTGGATGGACGACTTCCTGGGCCAGAGCCTGGCCAAGTCCGGGGCCGTGGATCTTTCGGGCATGCTCGAAGGGTTCCGGGCGGCGAGCTTGACCGGTCGCAGCGCAGAGGAGGCCCCGTGAACTGGCTCGGCGAACTGCGCCAGGTCGAGGCCTGGGTCCAGCGCGAGGTGCAGGCCGAAGAACGGCTGCTGGCGGCGCTGCGCGAGCACCAGCGCGAACTCTCCACGGCCGGCGCCGAGGCCATCCGCGGCGGCGCCGAGGCCCTGGCCGAATTGGCCAGCGGCCGAGAAGGGCGGCTGCTCGAGCTGGGCCAGCTGTTCGAGCGCATCGGGCGCGCCCTGGGCGTGCGCGGCCGCACCCTGAGCCTGGGCTCGCTGGTCGAGCGCGCGGGCCCCGCCGGCGAGCGCCTGGCGCGCCTGCGCGGCGAGCTGCTCGGCGCCCACCAGGCCGGACGCAAGGCCCTGCTCGATGCCCTGGCCGTCGGCCGCGTCCAAGGTCAGGTGCTGCGCGCCGTGCTGGTCGAGCTCCTGGGCGTCGACCCCCTGGCCGAACCCGAGCGCGCCGCGGGCCGTTTCGTCGAGGTGCGCGCGTGAGCCTGCAAGGCGTTTCCACGGGCCTCAAGGCCCTGATCGCGGCCCAGTCCTCCCTGGACACGATCGGCAACAACCTGGCCAACATCAACACGCCGGGCTATTCGCGCCAGCGTGTCGAGCTGGTGCAGGCGATGGGCATCGAGCGCAACGGCGTGCGCATCGGCACGGGCGTCGATGCCCTGACGATCACGCGCGCCATCGACAATCTGCTCGAGAGCCGCATCCTGGGCCAGCTCGGCGTGCGCGCCCAATTGGCCGAGCGCTACGCCGCCGCCCAAGAGATCGAGTTCGCCCTGGGCGAATTCGACGGCACCGGCGTGGGGCAGTCCATGGACAGCTTCTTCGCGGCCGCCAAGCAGCTCGCCGGCGACCCCGCCGACGGCATCCTGCGCAGCAACCTGGTGCAGGGCGGCATCCAGCTGGGGCAGCGCTTCAACCAGGTTTACGACCAGCTCGAGGCCGTGGGCGGCTCGGTCAAGGACGCGCTGCGCACCAGCGTGGCCGAGGCCAACGCCTTGGCCGAGCAGATCGCCGAGCTCAACCGGCAGATCCGCACCCTCGAGCCCGGCGGCGACCCGGCCAACCAGCTGCGCGACCAGCGCCAGGTGGCCGTGCAGGCCCTGGCGAACCTCTCGCAGGTCGAGGTGCGCGAGGACCCCGATGGCACCTACCGCGTCTATGTGGAGGGCAACCTGGTGGTGGCCGCGGATCGCGCCATGCGCTTGACCACCAGCGAGCAGGAGGGCGGCGACCTGGCGGTGCGGCTCGAGGGCTCGGCCTACGACTTGAGCCCCAAGAGCGGGCGTATCGCCGCGCTCTTGGCGCTCCAGGATCAGGACATCTCCGACCTGACCGGCGGGCTCGACCAGCTCGCCAAGGGCCTGATCCACGCGGTCAACAGCGCCCACTCGACCGGCATCCCCAGCGGCGGCGGCTTCACCTCCCTGGTCGGCAGCAATCCGATCGTGGACCTGGACGGCAACGGCCAGCTCAGCGACCAGCTGCTGGCGGATTCCGGTCTGCCCTTCGACCTGCTGCAGGGCGAGCTGACCGTCAACGTGCTCGACGAGCAGAGCGGCGAGCAGTGGAGCCAACAGATCGCCATCGATCCCGCAACGACCACGGTGGGGGAGTTCCTGGCGGCCCTGGGCTCGGTACCGGGCATCGGCGCCAGCCTGAACGCCGAGAACCAGCTCTCGATCGTGGCCGAAGCCGGCCTGCGCTTCGACTTCTCGAACCGCCTCGATGGGGACCCCGACAGCGCCGGCACCCTGTCCGGCGGCAAGGCC
>JBIKLM010000226.1:0-6885 GCA_044359835.1 Planctomycetota bacterium | reverse complement strand
CTCGGGCGCAGCCCGAGCCGGTTTGTCTCGTGCTCCCGCTTTCAGCTCGAGGCGCCGGCCGCCGGCGGGCGCCAGGCATCGCTGGCGGCGTCGAGGTGCGCCACCAGGCCGCTGATCGGGACGCGCACCTGGGCCATGGAATCGCGCTCGCGCACGGTCACCGTGCCGTTTTCGAGGGTCTCGCCGTCCACGGTGATGCAGAAGGGCGTGCCGACCTCGTCCTGGCGCCGGTAGCGCCGCCCGATGGCGGCCTTCTCGTCGTAGAAGGTCGAGAAGCGCGCTTTGCGCAGCAGCCGTCCGATTTCGGCGGCCTTCTCGGGCATGCCGTCCTTCTTGACCAGCGGCAGGATCCCGCAGGTGATCGGTGCGACCCGCGGGTGCAGGCGCAGCACCACGCGCAGCTCGTCCTCGACCTGCTCCTCGTGGTAGGCGTCGATCAGCAGCGTCAGGGCGATGCGGTTGATGCCGCCCGCCGGTTCGATCACGTACGGGGTGTACTTCTCCTTGGTCTGCGGGTCGAAGTACTCGAGCTTGACGCCGGAGGCCGCGCTGTGGCGCGAGAGGTCGAAGTCCGTGCGGCAGGCGATGCCCTCGAGCTCGCCCCAGCCGAAGGGGTACTCGTACTCGATGTCGCTGGTGGCCGTGGAGTAATGCGCCAGCTCGTCCTTGTCGTGGGGCCGGATGCGCAGCTTGTCCGGGCGGATGCCGAGGTCCAGGTACCAGCGGTGGCGCTCCGCGACCCAGTATTCGAACCACTGGCGCTCCTCGGCCGGCGGCACGAAAAACTCCATCTCGGCCTGCTCGAATTCGCGCGTGCGGAAGACGAAGTTGCCCGGGGTGATCTCGTTGCGGAAGCTCTTGCCGATCTGCGCGATGCCGAAGGGCGGCTTGAGCCGCGCCGCGTTCATCACGTTCAGGAAGTTCAGGAAGATGCCCTGGGCGGTCTCCGGCCGCAGGTAGGCGATCGCCCCGGAGTCCTCGACCGGCCCGATGGTGGTCTTGAACATCAGGTTGAAGGCGCGCGGCTCGGTCAGCTCGCCTTCGCACTGCCCCGGGCGCTTGCTGGGCTTTTCGGGGCAGCGCGCGTCCTCGAGCTTGTCGGCCCGGAAGCGCGCCTTGCAGCGCTTGCAATCGACCATCGGGTCGGAGAAGCCCCCCACGTGCCCGGAGGTCTCCCAGACCTTCGGGTTCTGGATGATGGCCGAATCGAGCCCGACCACGTCCTCGCGCTCGGTGACCATGCGGGCCCACCAGGAATCCTTGACCCGCCGCAGCAGCTCGACGCCCAGCGGACCGTAGTCGTAGGTGTTGCCGATGCCCCCGTAGATCTCGGAGGCCTGGAACACGAAGCCCCTGCGCTTGCACAGGGACACGATCTTGTCCATCGAGGTCGGAGCGGCGGCCATGGGCGGATTGGGGTGCGCTGGAGGGAGCTCCTGTCCCCCCAGGGGGCGCAGGGCCGCGGAGTCTAGCCGCCCCGCGCTGCTGCGCCGCCCCCGAGGGCCCGGTCGCTGCGGCGGCGCCGGAGGCTGCCCGCTGCACTCGGACGTTGGACCGCCCGGGCACAGGGGGCGGGCTTCAGGGCCAGAGCGGGACCAGAGTCGCTGCGGAGGCGAACATCAGCTCGAAGCTCGCTCCGAACTCGAGGAAGGCGTGGGCGGCGCTCAGACCGGCGAGCGCCGAAGGCAGGCCGCCGGGCGGCGTCAGGCGCGCGCGGCCGTCGCCCAGCGCGTCCAGGAGGCCGAGACCGCCGGAGAACGGCGGGCTGTTCGGTCCCAGGAGCCACAGATCCGTGAGCGCATCGGGCACGAGCGGCAGCGACAGCCCGCCCGGCAGCGGCAGACCCGGGGCCGTGCCGGACAGACTGCCGAGCACGAGGTACAGGTGCCCGGCGGACGCGGCCGGCCGGTCGAGCAAGAACTCGAGCGGTTCCGGCTCGGCCAGGCTGAGGGCCGCGGGGCCGGAGACCATGGCCGGCACGTCGAAGGCCGCCAGGCGTCCCGCCGGGTCCCCCGTCAACTGCGCATCCCCGGCGAGGGTCCAAACACGCGCGCCGTCGAAACGCAGCGGTCCAAGCGCCCACGGTGCACCGAGGCCCTGGGCCTGCGCCAGCAGCACGCCGGTGGCGGCATCGATGGCCTCCAACCGCCCCAGGGGCGCCTGGCCGCCGGCCACGGACAGGTACAGGCTGCGGCGGCTCGCATCGAGCCGCGCCGCGCGCAGCGCCCCGGGCCGATCCCGCTGCCAGCGCGGCGCGCCGTCCTGGGCCGAGGCAGCCACCAGGCGGGTGCCGATCCCGGGCACGTCCACCGCGGCGATCAGGCTTCCTCCGCCGGCGGCTACGGCCAGCTGACCGACCGGGCGCCCGAGCGCGCCGGGAGCCTCACCCAGCAGCCTGGCGAACAGCAGGTCGCCGCTGTCGGCGTCCAGGGCCAAGAGGCCGAAGCGCGGGGGCAGCGAGACGGTCGCGCCAAACATCACCAGGGCGTAGAGCCGCGCGCCATCCTGCGCGTAGGCCAGGTCGCACAGGGCCAAAGCGCCGAGCACCGCGGGATTGGCGAAGGCCGCGCCGTCGATCGGGCGAGCGAACACCAGCTGCCCGCCGGAGGTTTCCCGGACCAGGATCGTGAGCCCCCCGGGAAAGGCGTCCCAGGCGGCTCCGGCGATGCGCTGGCCGGAGGGCGCCTGGGCCAGCGTTCCCGCGAAGTGGGTCGAAAAGCCGCTGGTCGGCCACTGGGCGCTCCACAGGGTCGCGCCGCTGGACGGATCGACGGCCAGCATGCGCGTGCGACCGGTCGGGGCCCCGCTGCCGTCCGCCTGCACCACCAGCCGGGGGGACTGACCCGCGGCCGCCACGTATTCGAGATCGCGTTCGAACAAGACGTCGGTCAAGGGCACATCCCACAGCAGCGCACCGCCGGCGCCGTCGAGGCCCACCAGGCGGCGATCGACGAAGGAGTCGAGCGGATCGACGCTGGCGAACACGGCCGTGCCGCCCGGTGCGCTGGCCAGGCGCTGCCCAGGCTCGATCGGATCGCCGTCGAGCCACGTACCTCCGAGGGCCGTGCTCCACAGGCGCGCGCCGCTGGCGGGATCGAAGGCCGCCAGCCTGCGCGGGCCATCGCCCTCGCGCAGGAGCAGGAAGCCCCGCGGGTCGCCCTCCGGCAAGGACAGGTCGAGGGCCCGGGCCTGACCGATCGTGAATCCGCCGGTCGAAGCCGCCAGCTCGCCACCGCCGCTGAAGTCCCGCAGGGACACGCGGTACTGCGCTCCCTGGCCCGGCTGCTCCCGGGCGGAGTACCAGGCCAGCCGCGAGCTCGCGCCGGAGCCCGCCACCGCCAGGGGCCGCACGCCCGAGCTCGAGAAGCTCAGCGCCGACTCCTGCTGCTGCCACACCAGGCCTCCGGAATCGAGATCCACGGCGGCCAGCCCGACCTCCTGGGCGGCGCTGCCGGGGAAGGCCGCGAAGGCGCGGCGTTCGGCCGTCGAAAGCGCCAGGCCATAAACCGTCGGTCCCGGGTTGCTGGCGGGCGGTCCCAGGGCCAGGCTCCACTTGGGCAAGCCGGTCAGCGGCCTCAAGGCCGTCAGGGTGGCCGGACCGCTCTGCGGCCACGGCGGCCGGGACAACACCACGAGCGCCGGATCGACCAGGTCGCGGGCGAGGTCGACGACCTCGCCGGGCACGCTGCGGAACCACTTCAGGGTGCCGTCCAGGCCCGAGAAGGCGGCCACGCCGCTGCTGCTCGCTGCGAAGTTGCCCTCCGCAACGAACACCAAGCCCCCGTCGGGCTGGGTCCCCAGGGCCAGCGCGCTGGCCACGCCGAACGTGCCGCTCAAGCCCACGTCCCACAGCGCGGCGCCGGTCTGCCCATCGAGAGCCAGCAGGGCGTCGCTGTTGAAGCCGCTGGGGCCGAATTCGAGCAGCACGAACAGGCGCTGCCCGGCGGCATCCGCCGTCAGGCCCGCGACCGACGCGCCCGGGGGCAGCCCGGTCTTCCACAGCTCGGCTCCGCTGCTTCCGTCGAAAGCGCGCACCGCTCGCTTGGATTGGCCATCGGGACCGGCCAGGAACACGCGGCTGCCCGCGGAGTCGCCGGCCAAGAAGACGTTTTGGGCGCCCTCAGAGCTGCTGGACGTGGCCAACGGGGTGGGGAACTGGAACGGCTGTGAACCGTCGCTGGCGAAGGCGCGCAGCTCGATCGAGTGCTCGATGCCGGCGGCCCCCAGGGGATCGCGCCGGCTGGTCACGAAGGCGTAGGCACCACCCGTGGGGGCCCACAGCGCGCCGGGCAGGCTGCGGGGCGCCCCATCGAGGAAACGGAACAGCTCCTGACCCGCGGCGTCGCAGGCCGCCACGTAGAGCACCTCCGCGACGGAGACTTCGGGATCGGCGCTGGCGCCCACGTGGAAGAGCACCCCGCCCTGGGAGGCGATCAAAACGGGGCGCTCGTCGCGGAGGCCGGGGATCGGCTGGGATCCGAGCGCGCCCAGAGCCAAGTCCTCGACCGAGACGGAAGGCGTTTGCGAACCCGCCAAGGCAGCGGAAACCAGCAGGGAACAAGCCAGGGCCAAGGACCGGAGGCACAGGGGATATCGCATGGGAGCACCAAGCGGGTGATTTGGACACAGCGGTCCGATCCTAGACCTGGGCGCCCCGGCCAGGGCGGATCGCTGCCCAGCTCCAACCCGGGGGAGCTGCGAGCCCCATTCGGGAGCCGGGCAGCCGCCTGGATTGACCCCCGGCGTGGGCCGCCGCCATGCTCCGGGGTCATGGCGATGCCCCCCCCCAACGCCGGCCCGGTCCCGGGCGCCGCTGCCCTGCGCCTGATCGGGATCAGCCTGTGCATGGGCGCCACCCTGTTCCTGGGGATGGCGCTGTTCCTGCCGCTCGAGCAGGCCGCTCCGGAGCAGCAGCCGGGCTCGCTGGCCACGCTGCTCTCGATGGTGCACGTCGGCTTCTTCGGCATGGCCTTCGCCGCGGTCCTGTTCATCGGCCGGCAACGCCTGGAAGCGGCCCGCCAGGCCCGCGATCAGATGCGCCTCAACCAGGCCATGATCCTGCGCTGGGCCGGGCTCGAGGCGCCGGCGCTGCTGGGCATCGCCGTGCTGCTGACCGCGCGCCTCGAGGGCAGCCTGGCGGGCAGCCCGCTGCTCTACGCCAACCTCGGCAGCTATGTGTTCTTCCTCGCCGCCCTGATCCTCGACCTGGGCAGCCCCCTGGACGCCAGCGAGCCCGCCCCATGACGACCCTCGCGCGGCGCGCCGCTCCCCAGCGCCTGTTCTCCGAATTCTTGGCCGCGGATCCCGCGCGGCTGCATTTCGCCGCCCACAGCCACCATCTGTGGCCGGACGCCACGCGCGCCGCCCAGGACCAGGCCTGGAGCGATGCAGCCAGCGGCGTCGACCACAAGTGGAGCCGCATCTTCTCCGAGGTGCTCCCGGAAGCCCAGGGGCACCTGGCGCGGCTCTTGAACGCGCCGGACCCGGCCGCCTTCGCCTTCGCCCCCAACGTCCACGAGCTGTTCGTGCGCCTGTGCTCGGCCGTGGAGCGCCCGGGCCCCCTGCGGCTGTTGGCCACGGGCAGCGAGTTCCATTCCTTCAGCCGCCAAGCGCGGCGCTGGGTCGAAGCGGGCTTGGCGACCCTCGAGCTGGTCCCCGCGGAGCCCTTCGGCGACTTTCCCCAGCGCTTCCGGGCCGCGGTGCGGCGGGGCGGACATGACCTGATCTGGGCCAGCCACGTGCTGTTCGACTCGGGCTACGTGTTCGAATCGGTCTTCGAACTGCTCGCAGAGGCGCCCGCCGAGGCCCTGGTGTGCGTGGACGGCTACCACGGCTTCATGGCCCTGCCCACGGACCTCGGGCCCTTCGCCCGCCGCGTCTTCTACACGGCCGGCAGCTACAAGTACGCCATGGCCGGGGAGGGCGTGTGCTTCCTCTACGCACCTCCGGGCCTGGCGCCGCGCCCACGGGACACCGGCTGGTTCGCCTCCTTCGGCACCCTGGAAAGCAGCCCCTCCGGCGAGGTCGGCTACGGGCCCGGCGGCTACCGGATGATGGGCGCCACCTTCGATCCGAGCGGGCTGTATCGCTTCAACGCGGTGCAGCGGCTGCTGCTCGAGGAGGGCTGGAGCGTGGCGCGCATCCACGAGCACGTGCGCGGCCTGCAGAGCGAGCTGCTCGAGCGCCTGGAGCGCGCCGGCCGGCCTCTGGGCCTGTGCGCCGAGCAGCTCGTGCCCGGACCGACGGCCCCCGATCGCGGCCATTTCTTGACCTTCCGCCGCGCCGACGCGGCCGCCCTCAGGGCCGAGCTCGAGCGCGTCGGCGTGGTCGTGGATTCGCGCGGCGATCGCCTGCGGGTGGGGCTCGGCCTCTACCACGGGTCGGCGGATCTCGAGCGCCTGGTGCAGCGCATCGACCGCCTGGCGCGCGGTTGACGGGGCCCCGCCTGGCCGCCGCGCGGTCCGCGGAGCCGCTTCGGAGGGGGGCCCAGGCGGCTCCCCCCCGCCCCGGATGCGGAGCCCGCGGTCGGGGCGGCGCCGAGAGCCCGCGGATCGGCGCACAGCGCGCGGGCCCCGTCCGCTCGCGCGCAGCCTGGAGCGCGGCGCCCGGACGGGGATTGCCGCCGCCGGGGCTGCGCGGGGCTTGGGTCGGGGCGCGCCGAGGCCTAATCTTGGACAGTTGGCCGCGCAGAACCCGCCGGCCGCCCCACCGAACCCCAGACCGCGGGCCCCGCCCGCCGCCCCCCATGCCGCCGATCGCCGTTGGCTCCGCCGCTCCGGACTTCACGCTCAAAACCCAGGACGAGAAGGAGTGGAAGCTGTCCGCCCACAAGGGCAAGAATGTCGTCCTGCTCTGGTACCCGCTCGACTGGAGCCCGACCTGCGA
>JBIKLM010000225.1:0-6924 GCA_044359835.1 Planctomycetota bacterium | reverse complement strand
TGCGTTGCTCGCGGCTGGCCGGTTCGTCGGACTTCTTGGGGTCGCTCATGGACGGTCGGGGGGCGGCCGGTAGGCCGATCTCCCCATGTTCGGCTATTGGTCGGGCAGGGCCCACCGGTTTTCTAGGTCTGGAGCCGAATTCCGGCCCTGGCAGGCCCTGGCAGCCTGCGCCCGCGGGCCCCGGGCCGGCTGCCCTCAGGCGCCCGTGCCGCCGCTGTGCGCACGGCCCTGCCCGCTTCCGCCGCCCGAGCGGGACCCCCAGGCCTCGGCCGCGCCCGAAATCCACCCGGCGCCCTCCGAGCGGAGGCTGCGCCCAGGCCCCGCGGCCCCCCGAGCACCGGCCGCATCCTTCGCTGCTCGCCCCCAGCTCACCCGGTCTTGACCCCCGGCAGTGTGCCCGGCCCCCTTCAGCGCGCCGGCCCGAAAAGATCGAGCACGACCCCGTCCGCCAGGTTGCGCAGCAGCCGCTCGCGGGCTCCGGGTTCGGCCGAAGTCGTGGCGGCGCTGCGCAGGGGGTCGATGGCGAAACCGGCCGCCAGGCTGCGCCGGCTGGTGCGCAGCACCCGCCCCGTATCGGCATCGACCAGCTCGGCCTCGATGGTCAGCTGATCGCCCGATTCGAGCTGCACGTTCTGCTGGCTGCGCACCCCGGCCCGGCGGCGGAAATCCAGGATCTTGCCGCGCAGGACCAGGTCCGCCGGTCCCGCGCCGGCGCTGGCGATCGGCACGCGCTCGAGCACCGCGCTGGTCAGGGCCGCCTCGAGGGGCTGCTCCAGGTTGGGCAGCAGCGACAGGTTGTCGAAGAATTCGATGCGCACCGAGCGCGCGCCCTGCGGGGCCACCAGTCCGGCGTGCCAGCCGCAGCCGGAGAGCAGCAGGGCCAGCCACAGTCCGAGCCCCGCGAGGCGAGGCGCGGCGGTGCCGCGAGGCCGGCGCGCGCTCACGGCCCCGATCCCACCACGCCTTCGGTGGGGGTCTGGGCGTCGCGGGGCGCGTCTTTGTCGGTGGCGGGCGCTTCGGTGCGCCGGAACTCCGGCGGCAGCTCCGCATCGCCCTGGCCGGTGTCGGCCCAGGCGAGCAGCGCATCCGCCCGCTCCGCGGCCTCGGCATCGTCGATCAGCTGGGCGCGCTGGCGGGCGCGAACGGCGTGGATGGTGGTGCCCTCCGGGCGCCTGACGGTGCGGTAGAACTGCGCCACCTCGAGGTCGGCCTCCACCAACCGGCGCCGGGTCTCGAACAGGGCGGCGCGCGCGCGCTCGGCCAGCTCGCCCTGTTCCGCGGAGGCCACCCGGCCGAGCCAGGCGGTCAGCTCCCGCTCGCTCATCACCAGCCCGGCGTAGTCGTGGTCGATGCGCAGGTGGTCCGAGAGCCGCAGGGTGGGGATCAGCAGCTCGGCTTCGCGGGAATAGGGGCTGTTCGGATGGTAGAGCAGCAGGTCCGAGAGCCGGTCGATGGCCAGCTCGATGTCCCGGTCGTCCGCGTGCAGCGACGCCAGCAGGTAGTAGGCGTGGTCGCAGCGCGGGTAGGAGGGGTGCTGCAGGACCAGGTAATCGAGCACGCCGGGGGCCTGGGCGCGCTTGCTGAACAAGAAGATCCAGGCGCGCTTGGCCTGGCTCAGGTCGAGACCGGCCTGATAAACCGTCTCGGCGGCTTCGTTCTGCAGGTGGTGCCCCGGATGGGCGGCCTCCAGATCGCGGATCTCCGTGAAGGCCCGGTAGGGGCGCCCCTCGGCCAGGAACAGGCGCGAGCGCCCCACGGTTTGGATCGCCCGGCTGCGCCGCGGCAGTCGGGAAGCGCTCGGGCTGCGCAGGTCGCGCGCGCGCGTGGCGGCGGCGACGCGCGCCTCGGTCGCGCGCTCGAGCAAGACTTCGCTGCGCTCGCGCAGCGGCGAGGGCAGGTTGCGCACCTGGCGCAGGCGCAGGCAGCGCTCGCTGACCTCGCGCAGGCGGCCCGCCTCGAATTCGGCCTCCGCCAGGCCGAGCTGACGCTCGACCTCCTCGGCGCTGGCGCGCTTCGAGGGCATGTCCGGGATCGAGGGCTCGAAGACGCTCTCGATCGAGGCGCAGCCGGCGCACAGCCACAGGCAGAGGGCGGCCAGGAGCCAGAGCGGCGCGCGGCGATTCAGGGCGGCGAAGGCCATGGGGCGGCCCAGGGTAGCGGCTTGCGCGGCGGAGCGATCCGGGGAGGTAGGGGGGCGGCGTGCCCCTGGCAGCCCCGGAAGCGGCGCCGGTCCGGCGGCGCCCGGCCAGGGACCCGCAGGCCGCACGCGTGCTCCCTGCGCCGGGCCGCGCAGGCGCCGCCTGCGGGGTTCCCGGTCGATTCGATCCGCAGAGCTCAACGCCGCCCGCGGGCGCGCAGCGGCGATTCGAGCTGGCGCTCGAGCAGCCGCTCCAGCAGGGCGCGGGCCTGCTCCAGACCGGGGAAGGCGCCGCGCAAGCGGGCCTGGTCCTCGCCCAGGCTGGCCAGGTTCTCGAGCCAGGTGGCCCGCGTCGCCACGGCGCCGTCGCTGTGGCGTCGGCAGTCCGGGCACAGCCGCCCGCCGGCCGCGGGGTCGAACCAGGCCGGCGCGGCCGGGTCCGCGGCGGGGCTGGCGCGCCGACCGCAGGCGGCGCAGCGCCGCAGGGCCGGCGCCAGGCCGATTTCGGCCAGGCAGCACAGGTCGAAGCGCAGCAGCTCGGCGTCGGGATCCGTGCCGCTGTCCAGGGCTTCCAAGGTCCCGTCCAGCAGGCGGAACAGCCCCGGTTCCGGCTGGCCGGAGCGCGAGCACAGCTCGGCCAGCTCGAGGGCGGCCAGGCCGGCCCGGTAGCTGGCCAGGGAGGAAGGCACGCGCCGCCGGGAACGATCGGTGTCCCCGGCGATCAGCAGCCCGAGGGCGCCGGGCGCCGCGGGACGCCAGCTGAGCTCGAGGCGATGGAACAGATCGAGCACTCCGGCGAACCGGCTGGTCAAGCGGTAGGCGCCGCGGGCCAGCAGCCCCACCCGGCCGTGCTGCTCGGTCAGCAGCTCGACCACCAGGGACGAATCGCCGAAGGGGACGCGGCGCAGGCACAGGGCCCGGCCGGAGGCCACGGGCGCCGCAGCGCGGCGTCCGCGGGGGCCGCCCACCGCGGGGCGCTGATCCGAGCCGGGCTGCATGGGCGGGGCGTGTCCGGGCGGGACGTGTCGGGAACTCTGTCGGGAACTCTGTCGGGGGCCCTGTCAGCGGTCCTGTCAGTGACCCTGCGGGGCCGTTCGGCGCGCAGCGGCGATGCAGGCCTTTCCGCACGCCGGGCAGCTCCTCAACCGCGGTTCGAGCGGCGCTTTCGCCCGCTCGGGCGCCGTTCGAGAGGAGTTCTCCTCGGCCGCTACGCCGGTCACAGCGCGGCGGCCAAGGGCTGCTCCAGGCGGACCTCCAGGACGCGGCGGTCCGAGGCGCGTGTGACGGTCAAGAGCAGGCCGCGCCGTTCGAAGCTCTCGCCGGGATTCGGGAAGTGGCCGAGCTCGGCCAGCACGAAACCGGCCAGGGTTTCGTAGCCCTGGTCCTCCGGCAGATCCAGATCGAGTTCCGCGTTGACGTCCGAAACGCGCTCGGCCGCATCGATCTCGTAGGCGCCCGAGGCCGTGCGCCGGATGCCGACCACCAACGCGGCCTCGTTTTCGTCGGGCAGGTCGCCGACCAGCTCATACAAGACGTCGCCGAGGGTGACGATGCCCGCCGTGCCGCCGTACTCGTCGAGCACCACGGCCATATGCAGATTCTGCCGGCGGAAATCCCCTAGCAGCTCGAACACGCGTTTGGTTTCGGGCACGAAGGTCGCCGGCCGCACCAGCTCGGACAGCTCGTGGCCGTCCAGGCCCTCCTCGCTGATCAGCTTGAGGCAGTCGCGCACCGACAGGATGCCCACCACGCTGTCGAGGGTCTCGGCGTACACCGGCAGGCGGGAATGCCCGGCCTGGGCCGCGATGCGCAGGGCTTCGCGCAGGGGCGTCGAGCGCTCGACCCCGTGCACCTCAGTGCGCGGGGTCATGATCGAGGCCACGGCCTCGTCCCGGAAGGTGACCACGTTCTCGATGATCTCGCGCTCGGTCTCGTCCAGGTCGCCCTCGCGGCCGGCGTCTTCGATCGCCTCGCGCAGGCCTTCGACGATGCGCCGCGACTGGGCCGTGGAGGGCAGGTCGAAGCCGCGCCGCGCTGCATGCTCGAAGGCCACCACCGCGGCCGAAAAGGGGCGCAGGGGCAGTTCGAGCCAGCCGAAGGTGGGCAGGAACGAGCGCAGCAGGGCGTCCCCGAGGGGCGAGGCGGCCAGGGCCCGCGACAGGCCGCGGGTCACCAGCACGAGCAGCGGCACGGCCAGGGCCAGGGTCAGGGCCAGTTCGCGCCGGCCGCCGCTGCCCGCATCGAAGAGCAGCTCGGCCAGGGACAGGGCGAAGCCGATCTGGCTGGCCAGCAGCAGCAGCACCGCGGAGGAGGCCAGGCGCTCGGAGTGGACCAGGGCGGCCTCCAGCCGCGCCCGCCGCGCCCGGTCCTCGACCGGGGCCAGGGTGCGGCTCGGCACCGAGCGCTCCAGGGCCTCGCGCAGCATCGCGAAGAAGATCGAGGCCACCAGGCTCAGGACCACCCACAGGAGGGCGCTGAGATCCTCCCACTGACCGAGGGAGGCGCTGGCGCTGGCGATGGATCGAGCTGGGTCGGCTGGCTTCACAGGGATTCGCGTGACGTCCGCGGAGCATAACCAGCGGAGCGTCGGGGTCGGAAACGGGGCAGGCCTGGGCCATGGGCCGGGCCGTGCCTCGGGGCGCTCCGCTGTAAGTGGTTTTCTCAGAGGGGCTTGGAATCCGCGCGCGGGCGCCCAGGGGCCGCGGCGGGGGCCCCGAGCGGTCGCGCGGCGGCTTCCGTGCGCTTTCGCACAGGCCGGCTCTCGGGGGGCCCCGGGGCCCGCGCCCGGGCTTGGCACGCCGCGTGCAAGAGCCGCTCGCCATGGCCATGCCCCTGCCCCAGTCCTGGACCGCCGAGCCGCTCGCCCCGGCAAACCCCGTCTGGCCCAGACGGGTCGCTGCCAGCGATCAGCGGTCTGGTCGGAGGCACGGATTCCTCGGCATCGCCAAGGATGCCGGCCAGAGCAGCCTGAGCCTGACCCCGTCGCTCGCAGCCCGCGCGGTGCGCAGGCAGCGCCCGGAGCCGACCCTGGCCCCCGTGGCCGGGCCCGGGGGCTCGGCGGTCGCCAGCGCGCCGGCGCCGCGCAGATCCTCTGCGGAGGGCGAGGAATTCGACCGCCGGCTGACCGACCTGATGGTGCGCTTCCAGAACTCCCGCGAAGCTGCGGACTTCGAAGTCCTGTACGCCGCCGGGGCCGAAGACGTGCTGCAGTGGATCCGCTCCCTGCTGCGCCAGGGGGGCGCCCAGCTCGACGCCAGCGAGCTGCTGCAGGACACCTTCGTCAACGTGTATCGCTATCCCAGCGGGTTTCGCCCCGAGCACGCCGGCAGCTTCCGCGTGTGGGTGCGCACCATCGCCGGCAACGCGGTCCGTCGCGCTCGGCGCCGTGCCGCGCCGCGCGCCAGCGCCCTGGAAGAGCAGACCAGCGAACCCTGCGATCCCGGCGCCTCGCCCCTGCTGCTGGCCTCCGGGCGCGAGCAGGCGCTGGTCTTCGCCCGCTCCCTGTCGCTGCTCTACACGGCGACCCTGTTCGCCTTCGAGCGCTTGCGGCCGCGGGATCGCCGGGCCCTCGAGCTGGTCGAGCTCCAAGGCCAGCCCTACGCCGAGGCCGGCCCGCTGCTGGGCGTCCCGCCGGAGAACATGAAGATGATCGTGTTCCGCGCGCGCCGCCGGCTGCTGCTCGAGATCGGCGCGGCCCTGTCCGGCTGAAAGCAAAATCGACCCGGGCTGCGCTCGAGCTCCACGACCAACCCGTCGGCGCTGTCCGGGGCCGTCGCGGTCCGCCGGCGCGGCCAAGCGCGTCGGCCTTCGAGCCGCAACCGGGACTCCGCTCCGGCGGGATCGTTATCCTGCCTGGATGCACGCGCCTCCGCAGAGCATCGACCTGCTCTTGACCAACACCAGCGAGGTGGCCACGGCGATCGGCCGCCAGGCCCGCGCGGGCGCGGACCTCGGTCGGCTCGATCGGATCCCCGGAGGGGCGGTCGCCATCGACCAGGAGCGCATCGTCGACGTGGGGCCCGCGGCGGCCCTGGCCGAGCGCTATCGGCCGCGGCAGCGCTTCGATTGCCGGGGCGGCCTGCTGGTGCCCGGGCTGATCGATGCCCACACCCATGCGGTTTTTGCGGGCAGCCGCGAGCTCGATTTCGAACTGCGCAACCGCGGCGCCAGCTATGCGGAATTGGCGCGCGCCGGCGGGGGCATCCTCTCGACGGTGCAGCGCGTGCGCGCCGCCTCCGAGGAGGAACTGACCGTCGGGCTGCTGGTGCGCCTCGATCGGTTCCTGGAGCACGGCACGACCACGATCGAGTGCAAGAGCGGCTATGGGCTCTCGCGCGAGGGCGAGCTCAAGTGCCTGCGCGCCATGGCCGGCGCGGCGCGCCAGCATCCGGTGGAGCTGGTGCCGACCTTCCTGGGCGCCCATGCCTACCCGCCCGAATACGCCGCCGACCGGCCGGCCTACGTGGACCTGATCTGCGAGCAGCTGCTGCCCGAGGTGGCCGCGGCGGGCCTGGCGCGCTACGCCGATGTCTTCACCGAACAGATCGCCTTTTCGCTGGCGGACAGCCGGCGGATCCTGGAGCGCGCTCGCGGCCTGGGGCTCGGCCTGCGCTTGCACGTCGAACAGCTGTCCAACCTGGGCGGCGCCGAGCTGGCGGCCGAACTGGGCGCCGCCTCCGCCGACCACCTCGAGCACATCTCCCCGGCGGGCATCGAGGCCCTGGCGCGCGCGGGCGTGCAGCCGGTCTTGTGCCCGCTGGTGCCGATCTACCTGCGCGAGAGCCAGG
>JBIKLM010000017.1:0-22975 GCA_044359835.1 Planctomycetota bacterium | reverse complement strand
AGCGGATCTTGGCCAGCGCCACCATCGACCGCCCCGCGGAGCTGGCCGCGCGCTACCTGCGCGACGCCGAGCTGGTGATCGTGCCCGGCGCGCGGCGCATCCTGGGCAAGCGCTTCGACGGCGCCGGGCTGCAGGAGATGGCCGCGCACCTCGACGCCTTGGCCGAGGCCGGCCTGCGCAAGCTGCTGGTCTTCTGCCGCAGCCGCAACGGGGTCGAGCTCTACGCCCACAAGCTGCGCGGCGTCACGCGCTTCGGGGAGGCGATCTTCGCGCACCACGGCTCGATGGCCAAGCAGGCCCGCGAGCGCACCGAGCAGCACTTCCAGCGCGCCGGGGCGGCGGCCTGTTTCGCGACCCTGACCCTCGAGATGGGCATCGACATCGGCAGCGTGGATTACGTGCTGCTGGCCAACCTGCCGAGCAGCGTGGACAGCCTCCTGCAGCGCATCGGCCGGGGCGGCCGGCGCGGCGACGCCAACCGCGCCGGCTATGTGGTCGAGAACGAAGCCGAGGCGCACCGCTTTTCCGTGCTGTTCCGCCTGGCCAAGGAGGGCCGCCTGTGCGGCGAGCCCTACGCCTTCCGGCCGGCGGCCCTGGCCCAGCAGGTCGAGGTGCTGGCCTGCGCGCGGGGCTCCCTGACGGCGGCGGAGCTCAGCGCCGAGCTCGACCCGGCTGTGCTCGGCCCCTATGGGCCCCAGGCGGCCGCGGAGCTGCTCACGGCGGCCCGCCTGGCCGGCGCCCTGGAGAAGAGCCCGGGGCCCGCGCTGGTGCCCAGCGAGGCCCTGCTCGCCCGGCACGACCGGGGCTTGACCCACAGTTGCCTCGAGGACGAGCCCGGGCAGGAGGTGATCGATCGCCTGACCGGCGACGTGCTGGGCCGCATCGAATTCGGCCTCGACAACCATGTCGGCATCGCCGGCGCCGCGCGCCACATCGTGCACGGCCAAGGCGGGCGGCTGCTCAGCGATGCGAGCCCGGGGGCCGAGCCGGCGCGCTTCCAGAGCCGCGGCGCGCCGCGGATCGGGCTGGCCCTGGCGCGCGCCACGGTCGAGGCCCTCGGCGTGCCGACGGACGCGATCGGCTCCGTTCCCGGCGTCGGCCGCTGGCACCTCCTCCACGGGCTCGGCAGCGTAGGCGTGCCGTTCCTGATCGATCAGCTGCGCGGACATCCCGGCTATCGCGAGCCGCTGGGCATGAGCGCCTTCACCCTGACCCTGCCGGGCCCGCCGCCGAGCCCCTGGCGCTTTTCCCCTCTGCGCTGGAGCCAGGCCCTCGCCGACCAGGCCGAGCGCCTGCTCGAGCTCTTCGGCCACAACCCGCGCAGCGAGCGCGTGCCGCGCGACTGGCTCGAAAGCACGGCCCACCAGGGCCTGGGCCTCGATCGCCTGCGCGCCTTCCTCGAAACCTGCCGGCTGGTGTCGATCTCCCCCGCCCCCGCCCGCGAGATCCTGGCCGACCTCTAGGGGCTGCACCGCGCAGCGGCTCGACTCCAAAGGCCGGGGAAGCTCCCGCACGGCGGGAGGCCTTGGCGAGCCCCCGACCTGTCAGAGGCTGGGAAAAAATCGGCGCGCAGCGACGATCCCAGCCTCTGCGGCCGCCGGATGGCGGCCCAAAGGGCATCTGACGGCCTGGTCTCGCGGCTCGGGCGCAGCCCGAGTCGATTCTTTCTCAGCCTGTCAACGCACCGGGTCGAGCGTGCCCGGCTTGCGCAGCATCTTGTCGACCTCGCCGAGGTGCATCTCCTCGTCGTGGATCATGGTGCGGGCGTATTCCTCGAGCATCACCGAGCGGCCTTCCACCAGGGTGAGCAGCTCTTGATAGGCGACCAGGGAACGGCGCTCGTGCTCGAGGGATTCGCGCAGGATGTCGCCGATGTCGTGCTTGTGGGTCTCGAGCAGGGGGCCGAGGCCCAGGGAGGGGTGCTCGCCCATCAGGGTGATGCGCTCGCCGGCCTCCTGGGCGTGGGTCAGGGCCTCGGTGGCCTGCCCGCGCAACCAGGACACGATCGGGATGCGGCTGTAGCCGTAGACCATCAGCGAGTAGTGCGTGTAGCGCACCACGCCGGCCAGCTCGAGCTCGAGGATCTTGTTCAGGGCGGCGACGACGGCGTGGGTGTCGAGCTTCTCGTGGGCCATGGGCATCGGGGACGGACGGGCGATCGTTGGATGGGGTCCGAGCGCTGGACTCGGGTCATGGAAGCTAGGTCCCGGCGCGGAGGGACTCAACCTTCGAGGCCGAAGGCCGCTCCGATCTCTGCAGCCGCCGGTGCGGCTGCATTGCTGCGGACCCGCGCCGCCGGGCCCGGCCCGGGGCCCGGCCTCGCCGCAGGGCCCCGGCCGACCCGCGCGCCGCAGGCCGGGGCCATGGCCGCCGTCAGAACAGGCTCAGGGCCAGGCCGGGCGAGCTCGAGAAGCCCGAGGGGGTCGGCTGGCACGGCGATCCAGGCAGCCACAGCCACAGGGCCTGGGTGTAGTAGGTCTGGCCGGCCAGGTTCGGGTTGGTGGGGATCGGCAGGGGCAGATCGGCCGCCCCAGCTCCGTCGGCGGAGACCGCGAACAGGCTCAGGAAGGGCGACAGCAGCGACAGGTGCAGCGGCAGGCCGAGTCCGAGCCCGTCGCTGCCCGCCGGGTCCCACAGACTCGCCAGGCCGATCACTCCCACCCCGCCCGGGGCGCCGCCGGTCGTGCGCAGGGCGAAGGCGCCGTTGCCCAGGCTCGGCTGGCCCAGGCCGACCAGGGTGTGGGGCCCGAAGCAGCCCGGGAATCCGGCCCCGTAGGCGGACAGATTCGGCACCAGGTGCTGGGCCGCGTCGTAGCTCATGCCCGAGCGCAGCAGGTGCAGCCGGCAGCCTTCGAGGGCCACGGACTGGCGCGGCCCCGCGGAGCCCGCCGAGGACAGGTAGGTCGAAAAGGCCACGCTGGTGACGCCGTAGCTGTCGAGCACCATCAGCGAACTCTCCGTGCCCGTGGCGGGCAGCGCGGTCAGCAGCTCGTCCGCGCGCACCAGCAGGTTGACCCCGCCATCGAGCAGCAGCGCCAGGCGATGGGGCTGCAGCGCCAGGGCGTACTGGGGCCCCCCGACGCGGTTCTCGTCCCAGGTGGTCGAATCCCAGCAGCGCGTCGAGACGACCGCATCCTGGAGGAAGCCGGCCCCGGGCTGCACCTGCAAGGCCCCGTTGAACAGGGCCAGGTCGTTGCCGTTGTCGACCACGTTGAACTCGCCGGCGGCGGCGTCCGTGGCGCTGGAGCCGCTGAGCTGCAGCGGGGTGAAGACCGGCTGGGCATCCGGCGGGCCGGTCAGGATCGCGTTGGCCGGCCGGGAGACCACGCTGCGCGCCGCCAGGTCGTAGACGTAGCCCTCGGTGAGCTGCACGTGCTGGAGGTCGGTGATCACCGCGGGCAGGTTCTTGAGCAGGGCCTGGCGCGTCCCCGGGGTGCGGTGCAGCAGCGTCACGGCCCCTTCACCGATCACGCGGCCGCGCCCGTCCGGCGAAACGCAGAACGCGGTGCGGTCGTCGCAGCCGACCCCGAGCACGTCGCGCCCCTGGTCCTGCCACAGCCGGCCCAGCATGACCGCCAGGCGCGCGATCCGCCCGCGCTCGGTGAAGTGCGTGTCGAACAGCACCCCCGGGGTCAGCTGCAGGAAGTCGCTGGTGAAGCTGATCGCCGTGCTGTAGGGATCCCGCAAGGCCGCCTTGGGGGACACGGAGCCGGTGATCGAGTCGTAGATCAGCTCGCCCAGCACCGCGCAACCGGCGCTGGTGCCGCCCACCGCGCCGCCCTTGTCGAACACGGCCCGGATGGCGTCCTCGGTCTTGGTGTTGTTCCACCATTGCACGTAGTTGGCCTGGTTGCCCCCGCGCATCCAGACCACGTCGCAAGCGGCGATCGCGTCGTAGGTGGCCTGCAGATCGGCGTTGGTCTGTGTGATCGCCAGCTGGATCACCTGGCTGGCCCCGGCCTGCAGGAAGCGGCCCTCGGCGCCCGCATCGACGCCCCCGACGCCCAGGATCGCCACGCGGCCATTGCCGCCGGCGTTCTGCAGCATCCAGGAGAAGGTGGACAGGGCCCAGGAGCCGCTGGTGACGCTGCCGCCGCCCTCGGCGGCCACGTAGCCTTGGCCCGCGGCAAGCGGGGCCAACAGCAGGCACAAGCAGGCGGACAGGGAGGTGTGAAGCCGTGCGGAGGCCATAGGAGCGGGGAGCAGGGATGTCGGCGGAACGGGGGGACGAGAACGGGAGTCCAGGGCGTCGGAGCGCGGAAGGCGCGAGTGCGAAGCGCGGCGGTCGCTCGGGCGAAGGGTGCTGCGCTGAAGCGCTGGACCCGCCAGGGCTTCGATGCCGTGCATGCAAGGGCTGTGTTCTAGAGACGCAGCAGCCGAGCGAAAGTTTCACCCGCGGGGCGCGCTCTGTCCAACGCAGGTTCCGCCGTCGACGGCCATCTTCCGCCGCGGTCCCATGCAAACCGATGCAACCCGCCCACTGGACTGACCGCCTCCCGCCCGCCAATGGGGCTTGAAACCTAGACAAGCGCGGCAATCGCCCTGGACAGGAGACATGCAGGCCGCCTGGAGCGCGCATGAAAATGCGCCAGGCGATGCATGCCCGTGCGAAAATCCTTCCCGCTCCGGGTTGGCCTGCATCGGTTTGGGAGCCCTCCAGGCGCAGGGATGGCGACCTTTGGACCCGGCCTGTGTCCGGCGAGCGTCCGCGTGCCCCCCAGGCAGCCAGCGCACCCGTTTCAGAGGGCCTCGCACGAACTCGGGAGCGCGAGCAAGTCGGTGCGAACACCGAGACCAGCCCAGGCGCGCGACGACCGCATACTGGACCGAGCCCCCCGGATCGTGCCTTTCGCCGAGACCCCCGGGGGGATCGTCGCCCCTCAGCCTCCGACCAAAGATGATGAGTCCTATCCGCACCCTGGGCCTGGTCTTGGCCTGCTGCTTCGGGGTGCCCCTGGCCCTCGCCCAACAGCCCTCCGACTTCAGCGGCTGCTGGGAAGGCCACCTCGACAAGTTGGGCCTGTTCGTGCGG
The DNA here is from genome assembly GCA_044359835.1 of Planctomycetota bacterium. Classification (GTDB taxonomy): domain Bacteria; phylum Planctomycetota; class UBA1135; order UBA1135; genus JBIKLM01. The sequence continues at coordinate 17,943 of JBIKLM010000017.1, read as the reverse complement.
CTGGAGCTGAGCCTCGGGGAACAGGGGCTCGCCGGCACGATCGACATCCCGGACCAGGAGGCCGAGGACCTGCCGCTGGAGGTGCTTTCCCAGCAAGGAGCGGCCATCGAGCTGCGCATCCAGGGGGTGCCGGGCAAGCCCACTTTCGCCGCCACCCTGGACCCCGCAGCCCGGCGCCTCTCCGGGGAATTCACGCAGTCCGGCGCGCGCTTCGGTTTCGTGCTCGAGCCCTGTCGTGAATCCGCCGAAGCGACCGCCCCGGAGACCGTCACGGCGCCGCCCTTTGCGCTGGACGAAAAGGCCCAAACCGCCGAGTTGGCCTACACGCTGATGGGCGGCGCGGCGGGCTCGGTGCGGATCGAGAGCGACGCGGCCGGCGCCTGCCGCTCGACCAGCAGCTTGAAGATCCCGGGCCAGGCGACCGAGAGCGTGCTCGAGGCCCACCGCGACCCGGCCACGGGGCGCTGGACCGACTTCCACCTGGTCGTGGAAGCGGGCAGCCAGCGCCAAGAGGCCGTTTGGGACGGCCGGACGGTGCTGCAGCCGGGCCGCAGCAGCCGCCTCGAGTGGAGCGGCGGCGGGGTCTTCTCGGCCCTGCACCCCGTGCTCATGGACAGCCTGTTCGAGCTGACGGCCCCCGGCGAACACCCGATCCTGCTGCTCGACAACCTGCTGATCGAGCAGGCCGAGCTGCTGCCGATCAAGGCGCGGCTGGTCGGCGGGGAGTCGCTCCCCGGCCGGCGCCTCAAGATCGGCGGGCTGGCCATCGACGTGTGGCGCGGAGCCGCCGGAGTGGTCGGCTTCGAAGTGCCCGCCCAGGCCTTCCGCAGCGCGGCCAAAGAACTGGCGGACGAGCTGTTTGTCGATCCGATCAAGGCCTTCCCGGAGCTGTCCCAGGCGACCTTCAAGACCACCCAGGACACGCGCCTCGCCGTGCGAATGCGCGACGGCGCCGAGCTCGCCGCCACGTTGACCCGGCCGAAGCCCGAGGGCCGCTACCCGGCGATCCTGCTGCGCACCCCCTACGGCCGCGAACTCTCGGCCCTGGAGGGCGCCTGGTGGGCCGCGCGCGGCTACGTGCACGTGGCCCAGGACGTGCGCGGCCGCGGGGACAGCGGCGGCGATTGGGATCCGTTCCAGAACGAGCGCCAGGACGGCTTCGACACCATCGAATGGCTGGCGGCCCAGCCCTGGTGCGACGGCCGCGTGGGCATGATCGGGGCCAGCTACCTGGGCTTCGTGCAATGGCAAGCGGCCGTCGAAAAGCCAAAGGCCCTGCGCTGCATCATCCCCCAGGTCAGCCCGCCGCACCCCTGCCTCAACATCCCCTGGGACCACGGGCTGTTCCTGCTGGGCGGCAACGTGTGGTGGGCGCGCATCGTGCAGGGCAAGACCACCGACTTCAGCTCCCTGGGCGAGGTGCCCGGGGGCCAGGCCCTGGCGACGCTGCCGCTTTCGAAGGCCGACGACGCGGTTTTCGGCGCCAGCGTGCCCTTCTTCGACACCTGGCTCGAGCGCGACCACCTGGCCGCCTGGACCGCGGCGACCCTGGACGAGGTGGCCGCGGTCGAGATCCCGACCCTGCTGGTCAGCGGCACCTGGGACGGCGACGGCATCGGCACCAAGCTGCAATGGGAAGCGCGGCGCCGCGCCGGCCATCGCAACCAATGGCTGGTGTTCGGCCCCTGGGACCACGCCTTCAACACGAAATCCAAATTCGGCCATTACGACTACGGCGACGGGGCGCTGCTCGAACTCGATCCGCTGTATCTGCGCTTCTTCGACACCTTCCTCAAGGAAAAGGAGGTGCAGCTCGAAGGCGAGCCGCGCGTGCGCCTGTTCCAAAGCGGCGCCAATCGCTGGCTCGAACTCGCGGACTTCCCCGACCCGAGCTGGCAGCGCCAGGAATGGTTCCTGGGCGCGCCCACCCCGGCCAACGGCCGGACCAGCGGGGGCGTGCTCCGGCCGGCTCCGGAGCCCGACGAGCCCACGCGCTGGCTCTACAACCCGGCCCGCGCGGCGATCGACCCCAAGGACCTCGACACCGACACGGAAGCGGCCCAGACACAGCTCGAAATCGAGGAACCCGAGCAGGGCGTGCTGCTCTTCCGCGGACCCGCGTTCGAAGCGCCCACGCTGGTCTCGGGCTCCCTGGAGGTGGACCTCTTCGTCGCCACCAGCGCGCGGGACGGCCTGCTCACGGCCATGCTGGCCGACCAGGGCCCGGACGGCGAGCTGTCGCTGCTGGGCCTGCCCGGCAACCGCCGTTTCGGCTGGACCGGCAGCGAGATCCGGCCGGTCGAGCCGGGGCGCCCCTTCCCGTTGCGCCTCGAGCCCTGGTGGTTCTGCCACCGCTTCGAAACCGGCCACCGGCTGGTCCTGGTTTTGACCTCCGAGGCCTTCCCGAACTTCGCCCGCGTGCTCGGCACCGGCGAGCCGGACAAGGACGCCACGCGCCTGATCGCCGCCCACCAAACCCTGTTCCACGACCCCGAGCACCCGAGCCGGCTGATTTTCTGGAGCCAGCCGCAGGGCGCGGACGCCGAGTAGGGCCAGCGGGGCACGGGCTTTGCGGGCCAAGCTCCGCTCGGGCCGAAGCGGCCTGGGCGGGGCTCGCCCTGGCCGGTGGGATTTGGCCGCGGCCCGCGGAGCAGGGTGGCTCCCCCGGGAGCGCGCGGCCGCGGCGGGCCTTGCGCGCCCGGCAGCCGCAGCAGGCGCAGCAGGCGCAGCACCCGCAGCAGGCGCAGCAGGCGCAGCAGGTGCGGCGATGGCGGCGACCTCGGCAGGCGCGGCGGAAAGGTGAAGGAACGATCAACGCGCGGGGGATTCGCCGGGGATCGGCCGGCTGCGGCCTGGCGCCGTGGCGGGCGCCGCTATCCTCCTCCGCCGAGCCATGAAGCAACTTGCCGAAAACCCGGTTCGCACCCGCCGGATCCCGCTGCTGCCTTTTCCGATCCCCGAAGAGGCCGCCGAAGTGCTGAGCCGCGCGCCGCGCGTGACCTTGGCGCGTTCGAGCGAAGAACTGGTGCGCCTGGCGGTGGCCGGAGCGCCGCAGGGCTATCACGAGATCGCCTACGACGTGCCCGGGCGGGGTCGGGTGCTGGAGGCGCGCGTGTGCCGGGTCAAGAACGGCATCGCGGCCAACTACGTGGAGCCCTACATGCGCCGGCGCGACCCGGACTGCATGGTGATCGGGGATGCGCTGCCCACGGACAAGCCGACCTTCCTGGAGCGCTTCGGCGAGCCCTTCGATGGCCTGCGCGCCGAGACCTTCGACTGGCTGGCTGGACAGCCCTTGGCGGTGTTTCCCTTCGTGGCCGGCATCGCCGGCAAGGGCACCGATGCGCTGGTGATCGCCCCGGAGAACGCGGGCTTCTTCGCGCTCGGATTGGCGCTGCTGCAGGGCATCCTGGACGCCGATCGGCTGCCCGAGGGCTTCCAGCCGAAGGCGCTGATCTACACGGCTCCGCCCTTCCGACACAGCCGCTTCGGCGGTCGCCAGGTGGTGGTCCACAACCGGCGCGCGGGGCTGCACGAGCTGTACAGCTACAACCTGTACCCGGGTCCCAGCGCCAAGAAGGGCATCTATGGCGTGCTCTTGAACCTGGGCGAGCAGGAACACTGGGTCACGATGCACTGCTCGACCGTGCAGGTGATCACGCCCTACGACAACAAGATCGTGATCTCCCACGAGGGCGCCAGCGGCGGCGGCAAGAGCGAGATGCTCGAGCACATCCATCGCCAGCCGGACGGCGCGCTGCTCTTGGGCCGCAACACCGTCAGCGGCGAAACCCGCCGGCTGACGCTGCCGATGGCCTGCGAGCTGCGCCCGGTGACCGATGACATGGCCCTGTGCCACCCTTCGCTGCAGAAGGGGCACGGCAAGCTGACCCTGGTGGACGCCGAGGATGCCTGGTTCGTGCGCGTCAACCACATCGAGCGCTACGGCATCGACCCGCACCTCGAGGGCCTGACCACCCACCCGCCCGAGCCGCTTCTGTTCCTCAACATCGACGCGGTGCCGGGCAGCACGGCGCTGATCTGGGAACACATCGAAGACGCGCCCGGCAAGCGCTGCCCGAACCCGCGCGTGATCGTGCCGCGCCGCATCGTGCCCAAGGTCTTCGACGGCCCGATCGACGTGGATGTGCGCTCGTTCGGCGTGCGCTGCCCGCCCTGCACGAGCGCGGCCCCCAGCTACGGCATCCTCGGGCTGTTCCATGTGCTGCCGCCGGCCCTGGCCTGGTTGTGGCGGCTGGTGGCCCCGCGGGGCCACGCCAACCCGAGCATCGTGCAGACCGAGGGCATGTCCTCGGAGGGCGTCGGCTCCTACTGGCCCTTCGCCACCGGACGCCGCGTCGACCAGGCCAATCTGCTGCTGAACCAGATCGAGGAGACGCCGCGGGTCGATTACATCCTGACCCCGAACCAGCACGTGGGCGCCTGGGAGGTAGGCTTCATGCCTCAATGGATCGCGCGGGAGTACATCGCGCGGCGCGGCAACGCCCGCTTCGACGAGCGCACCGTGCGCCCCTCGCGCTGCACCCTGCTGGGCTACACGCCGCTGACGGTCACGATCGAAGGTCGTGTGATCGGCCGCTGGTTCTTCGAGGTCGATCAGCAGCCCGAGGTCGGACCCGCAGCCTTCGACGCGGGCGCGGCCATGCTGCAGGACTTCTTCCGCCGGGAACTCGGCGGGTTCCTGGTGCCGGACCTGCTGCCGCTCGGCCGGCGCATCATCGAGTGCTGCCTCTCGAACGGCACGCTCGCCGACTACGAGGCGCTGCTCGGGCGCGGCACCCTGGCAGAAGTCGAGTGAGGGGCTGGCCGGGCGGGGATCCGCCCGCCGGCGGGCGCTGACCGCGGGCGGGCCAGGCCGCGCGAGCGGCCCGAGCGGACTCCGGAGGGGGCCGCCGCGGGCCGGCGCGCACGGATCCTGGCCTGGACGGGCGGATCCAACGCGCCGGCGATCTCGAGGCCGACTTCCAGGCGCCCGACGACCCTTCCAGAGTCTGGACGGCGGGCGCTGGGGCGCGCCGCCGCAGGCGCCGTAAGTTCAATTCGGTACTGACTTTATGAAACGGCGCTGGGGCTGAAGGGCGCGGCACGGGGATTGCGTCGGGAGGCGCGGGCCCGTTCCCGGTTTCCCCCCTCCCCATGCTGCTCCGAACCACCTCCCTGCTGCTGCTGAGCCTCCCCGCCCTGTCCCAGTCCGAGACCTGGCGCTACTACCGCCCGGGCAACACCGGCATCCAGGGGGACTTGAACGAAGCGGTCTTCGTCGGCCCCGATGGGGACCCCATCATCGGCGGCTACGACCCGTCCTTCGAGGAGGGCGGCTTCGCCAAGTTCGTGCAGGCGGAGAACCGCTGGATCAACGTCTCGAACATCGACTACCCGGTCATCGGGCACCCCAACCTGACCGGCACGGCCCGCGTCAGCGACATCGTCTCCGACCCGAGCGGCGTCCTGTGGCTGAGCACCTGGCGCGGCCTGCTGCGCTATGACCCGGCGATCGGCCCGAGCTCGGTCACGAACCTGGCCGCGCAGATCCCGGTGCTGGTCAATGGCGGCGCCCGCGACATCGACCGGGCCCCGGACGGCAGCCTGTGGATCGCCCTGCTCGGGCAGGGCGGCGCCCAGGGCGGCCTGCTGCGCTACCAGCCGGCCACGGGGGTCTCCAAGTACTGGACCGGCGGCGCAACGCCGACCGGCGGCGACGGCTGGCCGCAGCTGATCTGGAACGTCGGCAACGTGGCCGTGCAGCCCAAGCCCGGCGGCGGCTACCTGGTCTGGTGCGACGCGGACAACGGGGCCTCCCAGGCGATCTTCGACAGCCAGACCGGCGCCTTCAGCTACCAGGAGTTCAGCTTCACCCCCGGCAGCATCCTGGAGTTCCTGGGCAAGGACTCGGTCGACGACACGGGCCATCTGTGGGCCCGGCGTTTCGTGGGCTTCTCCGGCAGCAACGCGGTGTATTCGATCGACTATCGGCGCCCGGATGGCACCTGGGTCACCCCGGCCCAGCCGGCGCTGGCCGGCGGCACGCCGGCGGTGTGGGCCTTCAAGGCCTTCGGCGACCGCCAGGCCCTGCTGGCCGACGGAGCCGGGCGCGTGCGGCGCTTCAACGGCTCGGCTTGGCTCGACTACGGCGTCTGGAACGGCGGCGGCGGATTCACCAACTCCCTGGACATCGACGCCAGCGGCAACGTGTGGGTGGCTGGCTCCGGCGGAGCCGCGAAACGCAGCGCGGCCAGCGGCACCTGGCAGCGCTACCGCGTCACGAACACGAGCCAATTCGACTCCTTCAACAATTCCCTGGCCATCGATGCCGTCGGCGGCCGGATCGCGGCTTGTGCCAACGCCGGCCCCGGCTTCGGCGGCATGGTCCTGTTCGACGGGCAGCGCTGGACGGGCTTCAACAACTTCACCTATGGGCTGGGCAAGCCCTGGCCCTTCCCGACCGACAACTCCGAAGCCCTGACCTTCCGCGCCGGCGGGTCGATCGCCGTGAACCCGATGTTCAGCGGCATCCGCCAGTGGGACGGCGCCGCCTGGACCAATCTGAACGGCCCCAGCGAGTCCCTGGATCTGGCCGAGGACTCCCTGGGACGCCTGTGGAGCCTGGGCGATTACTTCAGCCTGCGCTATCTGGCGGGCGGCGTGTGGGCCGAGGCCGGGCTGATCGGCCTCGGACGCGAGCTGCGCCTCGACCCCGAGCTGCCCGGCACGGTCTGGGCGGCCAGCAGCTTCGAGATCAAGCGCACGGACGGGGTCGCCAGCTTCGCGCGCCAGATCGACGATTTCCCGATGCTCTCGACCCAGAGCGACACCTTCTCGGGCCTGGCCATCGCGCCGGGCGGGATCGCCTGGTTCGGCGCTTCGGTGCAGCTCGGGCTGGGCGGCAGCGGCGGAGCCCTGTTCCGCCTGGACGCGAACACCGGCCAGTACCAGGTCTGGCGCCACGACCAGGGCTGGCCGTTCCCTGGGCAATTCGTGCAGCCGCTGGCCTACACGCCCGACGGCCGCCTGTGGATGCAGTACGACAGCGACTTCCTGACCGCCCAGCGCGGCCTGTGCTGGTGGGATGGCCAGAACGTCGGCGTGTATCCGGCGCCGCCCTTCGGCGAGCCCCAGTGGGGCGGCCTGCCCCATGCCCAGATCGCGGCCCTCGAGGTCCTGCCGATCCCGGGCGGGTACGAGCTGTGGATGAGCTGCAAGAGCCGCGGGCTGGCCGTGCTCAAGGTCCAGAAACCCGGCTCGATCAGCGCCTTCGGCTGCGGGCAGAACCCGGCCGGCTCGCTGTTGGCGAGCGGCTCGCCGAGCCTGGGCGGCAGCCTCGGCTTCGCGCTCGACAACCCGCTCGGCAGCCAAGCCCCCGGGGCCGCCAGCCTGCTGGTGCTCTCCACGAGCCCCGCCGGCAGTCCCTGCGGGCTGCCGGTGCCGGGGTGGAACATGGCGCCGGCGGCGCCCACCGGCGAGCTGCTGGTGGGTCAGCCCTTCGCGCTGAGCCTCGCCGGCGCGCCCTGGGCCGGCCCGGGCCAGCCGGTCTCCTGGACCCTGCCGGTGCCCAACCAGCCGAACCTGATCGGCGTGCGCTTCTACGCCCAGGGCGCGCTGATCGACCCGACCGGCACGGGTCCCCTGGTGGGCCTCTCGGAGGGCCGCCTGATCCGCGTGGGGCTGTGAGCCTCCGGGCGCTGCGGCCCTGACCGGCGCAGGCCCCGCGCTGGCCTGAGCGCCCGCGCTGGCCGGCAGCGCGGGCGCGGATTCCGCTCTCCGCCGGTCCGCCGCGGATCCGGGCCGCTCGCAGCCCTGCGCTGCGACCGCGCCCGACCGCGCGGCCAGCGGTTCAGCGCAGCAGGTGGGCGAATTCGGCCGGCCAATCGATTTCGATCGACTGCTGCGCGGCGTTGGGATCGAGGGGCACTTCGAAGCGCCGCTCGAAGCGCTCCTCCGGCAACCCGGACTTGACGCCGCGCCGCACCAGCAAGCGGAACCGAAGGCGCGAACCGCCGGGATAGGGCTGCAGGTCGGCGTGCTCGGGCGAGACGTCGATGCGCAAATCGGAGTCGAGCTCGGGCCAGCCCGGCTCTCCGGCGCTGAGTTCGATCGTCAGCCGATGGTGCGGCAGCAGTCGCGGGGTCTCGCGCCACGCGAGACTCAGCTCGGGGCTCGCCCCGAGCCGCACGCGCTGCTCGCCTTGACCGGCAGGACCGAAGAAGGCGCGTTTTCCGGGGCAATGGACCAGCAGATCCACCGGTCCATCGGGCAGGTTCAGACGAGCGAGCCCCGCCCCATCGCAGCGGCCCTGCTGCCAAACCGTCTGACCCGAGGGGCGCCAGAAGACCTGGATCTGCGGAAGCGGGTCGCCCTCCTCGTCCGAACACCAGAGCTCGAGCCGGCGCACCGTACCGGACACGTCGATCCCATCCAGGTCGCCACCGCTCAGCACCCGACCGGCCTCGATCTCGAGCCCTCGGACCAGGACCGCCGGGGGGCCCGGGAGGGACCACAGCGCTTCCAAGCGATAGCTGCCGGGCGGAATCGAAACGAACTCGAAGCGCCCGGCTCGGTCGAGGCCCACCCGATCGATGGCGGCCGAGCTGGACTCGTCGATCAGCACCAGCCCGTTCAGCCAGGGCCGCTCCTCGGGACCGAGCAGGAGCCGCCCGCGCAGCATGCCCGCGGGTTCGAGCTGCAGCGGAATCGGGTCGATCCCCGGCGGGACGGGGCCGATCGGGCGACGCTGGCAAAGCGGATGGGCCAGCTGCAGGTATTCGAAGTCCTCCGCCTGCTCGCCCCCTAGGCTGAAGCGGCCGGTGGCATCGCTGCAAGCCAGCGGGGCATGCGTGGCGAGCAGGGCGCCATGGATCGCACCGAATGGCAAGCTATCGATCGATCCCTTCGGCAAACGCTCGAGCACAGCGGAGTCCGCTTCGGTCGTATAGGTCGCGCCGGGCCAATACCCGTGGACCGCGAGGTCCTCCAGCGGCTGCCCGGCGGGATCGAGGGCCAGGAATCGGAACTCGAGGGGACTGGCCCTGAGCTGCAGATCGCGCAGCGGCGCGTCGGGACCAAGCTCCTTCCCCATCGGCTCGAGCTGGCCGGTCAGCCAGCGCTGGCGATCCCAGACCCGCAGACGCTGAGTCAGGAAAGCATCGACCGGATCCAGGACCGGTCGGGTCAGGACGCCGCTCGGGTCCGTGCTCGTGCGGACTCCGCCGCGGAGACTCTCGAAAACGACCAGGCGCTGTCCCAGAGGCCGTCCTTCCGGATCCAAGAGCCGCACCCGATCGGGGCGCAGGCGACCCTGCAGGCGCCACTCGACGACCCTCGCGTCGCCGGCGTAGGCCGGGGCCTCGACGGACAGCTCTGCCCCGGCTTCGAGTCTCAGAGCCGCGCGGTACAGGTTGCCCGTCAATTCCAAGCCCACCTCGACCTGCCGGAAATTGGCCCGTCCGTCCTCGAGGGGCTCGTACAACGACAGCCGCACCTCCGAGGCCTCGTCCCGGCCCTCGAGATGGACCGATCCGCCCAGCTCCGGGCTTGCTCCCGCGGCATCGGCCACGCGCACCTCGATCGAACCTACGGCTGGACATAGGAGCTCCAGGCGCTGGCCGGGACGGCTGGGATCAAAGCGCACTTCGGGCCGCTCCCGGACCAAACCCTGCAACCGGATCAGCCAGTCGCCCAGGGATGCTTCGCCCTCGAGCTGGTGCCGTTGCAGGTGTCGAAAGGTCGCCAAGCCGGTGGAGTCGGAACGCGCCTCCGCGAATAGGCGCAGATTGCCGCTGGGCTGGCGCTGGTACAGACCGAGCCACACGCCGGGCGCCGCCTGCCCATCGGCTTCCCACAGGGTCTGTACTTCGACCGACAGGTCGGGTTCGAGCACCAGCTCGAGGCGCTGGCCATGCAGGGGCGGCTCGACCTCGAGGCAGCCGTAGCGACCCTCGAGGTCGGCCTCGATCCACAGCGGCTGGGGCGGCAGCGCGCGGGACTCAGCTTCGCCGCGGCTATCGCTGCGCCCCGTGGCCACAGGGATCAGATCGCTGGGCCACTCGGGTGCTTCCAACCAGTGCGCGGCCAGCGGTCCGGCGCGACGGCGCAGGACGCGCACGCTGGCCCCGGTCACGGGCGCGGCGCTGTCCTGGTCGAGCACCGCGAGCAGCAGGCCGTCGGGTCCGGAGCGTAGGGGCGGATCGAAGCGGCTGTAGCGGCGCTCGGCGGGAAGCAAGTCGCGGCGCTCGGCGGGCGGAGCGCCGGCCTCGGAGTCGAGCGCTGTATCGGCGACTCCGGCCGAGCGGGACGCCTCCGGCCGCGCCGCGGACGGTTCGGGTCGATCGCCGGGGCGCGCCGCGGGGATCGAGCTCCACAGGCTGGCCAGAAGCAGCAAGCCCACACCCAAGGCACCGAGCACTGCCCAGGCGAGGCGCCGGTGGCGAGCCCTCGGCCGCGGACTCATCCCCCACCCGCCCCCAGCCGGCGGCGCTCGATCAGGCGCGCCACCACGGAGACGGCGATCTCGTCGTGGGTGCGTGCGCCGATCGGCAGGCCCATGGGGCTTTCGACCCGCGCGAGGAATTCCGCGGGCACGCCGGCGGCGGCCAGCTGTTCGAACAGCAGCACCTTCTTGGCCGTGCTGCCGATCATGCCCAGGTAGCGCGGGCGGCAGCCGGCGGAGGCCAGGGCCGAGAGCACCAGGCCGTCCTGGTCGTGGCCGCGGGTCGCGGCGATCACGTAGGCGTCTGCGGCCGGCGCGATGCGGCGCGCCAGCTCGGAGAAGGGGCCGCTGTGGAAGGCCTGCGCGTGCGGATGGCGCTCGGCCTGGGCGAATTCGGCGCGATCGTCGGCGACGGTCACGTGGAAACCCACCGCGGCGGCCAGTTTGGCGATCGCGCCGGAGACGTGGCCGCCGCCGAAGAGGTAGAGCTTGGGTTCGACGATCGGTTCCACGTAGATCGAGAGCTTGCCGCCGCAGATCAGGCCGGAATCGGGGTAATCGCGCTCGTTGAGCGCGAAGGACAAGAGCCGCGGGCGCTCGTCCGCCAGGCTGGCCAGGGCCGCTTCGAGCACCTCGGCCTCCAGGCAGCCGCCGCCGACGCTGCCCAGGAAACGCCCGTCGCGCGTCACCAGCATCTTCATCATCGCCTTGCCCGGGGTCGAGCCCTTGGTCTCGATGATCGTGCACAGCGCGCAGTCCTGCCCGCGTTCCCGATACTCGACGATGGCGCGGTAGATGTCGACCATGGGCCTTGCGGGCGCGGGATCAGGCGAGGCGCGGCGCCGGCGCGTGGATGCGCTGGGCCAGGTCGCGGGCCAGCTCGGGCGAGACCAGGCGCGCCACCAGGCACAGGGCGAATTCCACCGCGGTGCCCGCGCCCTGGCTGGTCAGCACGTGGCCCGAGCCCACCACCGTCCGGTCCTCGACCACGCGCGCCGGGCCGAGGGCGGCGCGCACGCTCTGATGCGAGGTGGCCGCGCGGCCCTCGAGGGCGCCGGCCGCTGCCAGCACGGTCGGGGCGGCGCAGATCGCCCCCAGGGTCTTGCCGGCGGCGTCGAAAGCGCGCACCAGCTCGAGCACGCGCGCGTCCGCGCGCAGGGCCGCGGTGCCCGGACCGCCGCCGGGCAGCACCAGGGCCACGAAGTCCTCGGGGCGCTGGTCGGCCAGCAGGGCGTCGGGCACCAGGCGGGCGCCGTAGGCTCCGGTCACGGGGGCCAGGTCCGCAGCCAGGCTGGCCAGCCGCACCTCGAGCCCGGCGCGGCGCAGGATGTCCGCGATCGCCACCAGCTCGATGTCCTCGAAGCCCGGCGCCAGCGGGACGAGCACGCGACCGACGGTTTGGCCCATGGGCCCATTAGAACGTCCCCCCGGCGCCGGCTGCGGGGCCGGCCCGGGCCTCCGGGCCCGCGGGCCGGGGCTTTCGAGCGCCCGGCCCGGCCGGGGTGGGAGGCCGCGGTGCGGGGCGCCGAGATCCGGGCGCCAAGCTCCGAAATCCGGACTCCCAGGCGGATTCAGCGGGGCGGCGGCCTGGGCTCGCGCTGCTGGCAGGGCTGGCCGGACATGGCCAGGATCTCGGCGCTGGGCAGCATCCGCGAGCGCAGCCCGTAGGCCCGGCAGGCGTAGGGCCAGTCCGGCTGGTGGGTGACCAGGAAATGCCGGCAGCCGTGGCAGCGGACCGGCGAGTCCGGCGGGGAGCCAGGGCGAGGGCCGCGGGGCTCGCTGGAGGCCATTTCGAGAGGCTACGGGTGGGCCCTGGCGTTACGCCCGGCGAACCGCGGGCTACCCTCGGCGCTGGGAAGGCCGCACCGCGGACTCCCCAACAGACCGCGGGCTGGATCCGAAGGCCGGCTGGGGCCGCGCTCGAGCCCCCTTCCCGGCCTGTCTGGGCCGCCTCCGGGCTGCCCCGGCGGCCTCCGGGGCCCGCGCGCCGAGTCGAGGCCCAGGCCCGGGCCGCTTCGGCACGCGATTCGCCCTGCCGAATCACCCTGCCGATTCGCCCTGCCGAATCACCCTGCCGAATCACCCTGCCGAAAGTTGCCCGCTCCCGCAGGCCCGATCCGACCCGAGATCCCCACCTCTCGCTGCTTCCATGCTGAATCCGATCCTGATCGCCCTCGGACTGGCGCTGCAGTCCTCGACCCTATCCGTGGCCCGTTCCGTGGGCGCGCCGCTGCAATACCAAGCTGCCGCGGCGCCCGCGGCCGCGCAGCTGGCCGAGCGCTACGCCAAGGTCGGCGGGGAGCTCCAGCGCACCGCGCCGACGGGGCTGACCGCGATCCAGTCGGCACACCGCCAGCTGGTGATCGAGCTGCTGGCCGGCTACGGCCAGGGCCTCGATTTCCCGCACCTCGGGGGCGCAACCGGGGAACGCCTGCCCGTGTTCCGCGACGGCGACGGACGCCTGTGCGCCCTGGCGCACCTGCTCGATCGCACCGGCCAGGGGCCGCTGGTCGAGCGCCTCGCGCAGGCCAACAACGGCGGCTGGGTGGTCGAGTTCCAGCGCGAGCCGGCGTTGCTCGATTGGATGCAGCACCACGGCCTGAGCCTCGCCGAAATCGCCCGCATCCAAGGGCCGGGCTTCGGCGGCAACCCGGTGGCGCCGCCGCCGCCGCCGATCCCCGGCGACACGGTCATCGCGATCGGCGAAGCGCTCGGCGGGGACGCCGGTCCGGCGGGAGCGGGCAGCGGTGGCCCGGCGACGGGCGGCCCGGCGGGGCCCGTGGTCGGCGGCGGGGCGGTCGGTCCGACGACCGGTGGGCCCAGCGGGCCCGCCGCTCCGAGCGGCGGTGGCCCGAGCACCGGCGGGGCCCTGGCGGCGGACTGGACGGTCTGGTGGGAGCTCAACAAGCTCGATTTCCTGGTGGCCAAGCGGCCCGCGATCGGCGGCGCGGAGGAGGGCACGACCACGGCCGACGCGGGGCGCTATCGCCCGCGCGCGCTGGCCCTGGCGGCCAAGGGCATCGACGGCGACCACGCCGCGGTGCGCGCCGCCGCGGCCGTGCTCGGCGGCCGGCTCGGCCTGCACCCCGATCGCTTGAAGGACGCCTTCGACGACGCCTCCGGCGCCGTGCGCCACGGGGCGCTGCTCGGGCTCGGCCTGTCGCCGCGCCCGGACGCCCTGCGGCTGCTGGCCGAGATCCTCAAGGACCAGACCCGCGCCGAACGCATCTCTCCGCTGGCGCGCTACTACGCCTCCCTGGGGCTCGGCCTGGCGCGCCTGCAGGGCGCTCCGGAGGACCTCGAGACCCTGATCGGGAATGAAGCGCGCTCGCTGCAGTCGACCCAGGATCGCCTGGGCGCCCTGGGCTTCGCCCAGCTGGTGCCGAGCGCCGGCCTGCGCGTCCAGGCGCTGGCCTGGCTCAAGGACCCCAAGGTGCCCCAGGCGGTGCGCTGCCGCGCCGCCGAGTCCCTGCGCGCCTTCGGCGACGCGGAGACCCTGCGCGCGCTGCAGGACGCGCTCGGCGACCGCCAGCTCGAAGTGCGCCGCTCGGCCGCCCTGGCCCTCGGCCACGTCCCCGAGCCCCTGGCGCTGCCGGCCCTGCAAACCGCCGCGGACCTCGAAGCGGAGCAGCTGACGCGCGGTTATCTGCTGCTTTCGATCGGCCGCCGCGGCGGTCCGGAGGCCGGCCGCTTCCTGCGCGAGGTCCTGCAACAGGAGAGCGGCATGGTGCGGCCCTTCGCGGCCCTGGCCCTCGGCCTGCAAGCCCGGCAGGACAGCGACGCGGAGAGCCGCGCGGCGCTGCGCAAGCTGCTGGCCGGAGCCCGCGGCGCGGACCTGACCCAGGCCGCCGCCCTGGCCCTGGGACTGGCCCTGGATCCGCAAGCGGTCGAGCTGCTGACCGGCTTGCTCGAGCAATCGGGCTCCGAGCAGGAGCGCCATTTCGCCGCCCTGGCCCTGGGCCTGATCGGCGGCGATCAAGCCAAGGCCGCCCTGCGGCGCCAACTGGCCCGCGAACGCGCGCCCTTCGCCGAGCTGGCCGCGGCCCAAGCGCTGGGCCTGCAGGGCGACCCCGCCGACGCGCCGCTCCTGCTCGCCACGCTGGCCGAAGCCCCCAACGTGGAGCTGCGCCTGCAATACGCCGCGGCCCTGGGCCTGCACGGCAGCAACGAAGCCATCGAAGGGCTGCTGAGCCTGTGCGAGGGCGGCCAGCTGCCCCCCGCCGCGGAGGCCGCGGCCTTCGAGGCCCTGGGCGTGCTGCTCGAAGACGGCCAGCACTATTCGATCGGCCGCCTGGCGCGCTCGACCAACCCGGGCGCCATGCCCGACTGGCAGAACACGCTGTGGAACTTCCTGCTGTGAGACCTGCGGTCGCGTAGCCGGCGACCGAGGCCGGCTGACGATCGGGTTCGCTGCCGCCAGCGGGGCGTTTTCCAAGCGCCCCGCTGGCGGCCTGCTTGGGGCTTCAGGAAATCCGGTGGGTGCCGGAGGGCTTGCCCGACAGGGAACCGCTGCGGGCTCCGAATTCGCCGGGCCCGGCGCGCGGGACCCGTCGAGCTGCGGGCCGCAGCGAAAACACCAAAAAGCTGCGGGCGGGGTGCGGCCGGCAGGAGGCCGATCGGCCCGCGGGTCGCGCCGGGCGCGCGGCCCCAGCTCACTCGCGGGCCAGGCGCAGGTCCGAAACGGCCCCCAGCACCTGGGCCGGCACCCCCACCGCGGTGGCCCCGGGCGGGACGTCGACCAGCACGACCGCATTGGCGCCGATCGACGCGTGGTCGCCGATGTGCACGCGGCCGAGGATCACCGCGCCGGCGCCGACGTTGACGTGGCGCCCGAGGATCGGCGCGTCGTAGGGCCGGTCCGGATGGCGGTTGCCGAGGGTCACGTTTTGGCGGATCACGCAGCCGTCGCCGATCACCGAGGACCCGTGGATCACGATCCCGCTCTGGTGCTCGAACACGACCCGCCGCCCGACCGTCGCGGAGTAGGGCAGCTCGATGCCGTAGCGATTGCGCACGCGCCGGAACATCCAGCGATAGAGCAGCGAGAGCGGCGCGCGGATGGCCCGGCTCTTGACCCCCATGCGCCAGACCCCGAAGCGATAGGCCAAGAGCGCCCGGAACCCGGGTCGGAACCAATCGCCCTCGTGGGCCTCCAGGTCCTCGCGCACGAGGTCCCAGAAGCCGGGTTGGCTGGGGGGCGAAGCGTCCATCGGGAGGCGGGGCATGGGCGCAGGGCGCCTCGGGATTATCGGCGCACCGGCCTCGATTTCAGCGTTCCCCGGCATTTCGGGGGGGCAATTGACCCGGCCGGCCCGGGCTCGGCCGGTCGGTAACGACGGCCCGCTCTAGCAACCCCTTCCGGGAAAGCCCCGGGGGTCCGAGGGTCCGGGCCGGGCCGAGCGGCCTGCGAAGGGGCTCGCGGTCAGGGCAGGGCGTCCCCGAAACCCCGCGGCGAGGCCAGGGCTGGGAAGTGCCCATGGGCAGCGGGAGCCGCGGAGTCGGCGGCTGCCGCGCGGCCCTCAACCGCCGCTGAGGGCCCCCAGCAGGTGCACCCGCTCGACGCCGGCCAGGGAGGCCGACAGGGAACGCTCCGCGCGGCGATCGAGATACACCGCCAGGTGGGGCCGCAGCCGGCCCTGCTCGTCCACCAGGCGGTGGCGCAGGCCCGGGAAGCTCAGCTCGAGGTCCGCCAGCAGCTCGCCCAGGGTGGCGCCCCGGGCCCAGACCTCGCCGGCGCCGCCGCTGTAGCCGTGCAGCACCGAACCGAGCCGCACGGCGATCGGCCGCGCGGGCTGCGGCGCGCCGGCGCGTGCCTCCGGGGGGGACGGCGGAGCGCTCATTCCGGCAGCGCGCGCAGGGACTGGATCGGCGGCAGGTGGCGCGCGATGCAGCGCAGGCGCTCGCCGCCGCTCGAGCCCAGCCAGACCTCGCCCGAGGTCGTGCCGAAGGCCACGCTCGGGTCGACGGGATCGCCGTCGGTGCACAGGGCCTGGCGCTTGACCGACAGGTAGGCGCGGGCGCTGGGCAAGCCCTGGTCAAGGCGCTGCCAGCGCCGGCCACCATCCGTGGTGCGATACAGCGCAGGGCGACCGCCGGGCGACGTGCGCGGCCACAGCTTCGAGCCGTCCATCGGAAACACCCAGGCCCGGATTTCGCAGGCCCCGCGGGCGGCCGGGACGCACAATCGCGGCCTCGCGCGCGCACGCATGGAAGCTCGGCTGGCCGATCTGTTGCTGTACCTGCACCTCGGCTATGTGGCCGTCGTGCTGCTCGTGCCGCCGCTGGTGCTGCTCGGCGGCTGGCGCGGCTGGGACTGGGTGCGCTGGCCCTGGCTGCGCTGCCTGCACCTCGGCATGATCGCGGTGCCGGTGCTTGAAGCGCTGGTCGGTTACCCCTGCCCGCTGACGACCTGGGAGCACGAGCTGCGCTGGGCCGCGGGCGAGCCCCAGGAAGCCCTGCCGCTGATGACGCGCCTGGCGCGCGAGCTGCTCTACGTGGAGGCCTCGATCGAGCAGTTGGTGCCCTACTACGTGGGTTTCCTGGCCCTGGTGCTCAGCTGCTTCTGGCTGGTGCCGCCCCGGCGCCGCCCGGCGCGGCCGGCAGGCCTTTCGAGCGCCCCGGCCAAGCCCGGCTGAGCAGCACCAAGGTGGCGCCCGCGGCCGCCAGGCTGGCCCCCACCGGCAGGTCCGCGCCGAAGGCCAGGACGAGCCCGAGGGCCGCGCTGGCCAGGCCGTAGGCGCTGCTCAGCAAGAAGAACGGCGCCAGGGAGCGCGCCCGGGCGTGGGCGGCCAGGGGCGGCAAGACCAGCAGCGCAAAGCTGACCAGCGGGCCGACGATCAGAGCGCTGCTGGCGGTCGCCAGGCCCAGGGCCAGGGAGAACTCCGCTTCGCGCCGCGCCGGGCCCTGGCCGAGCACCTGGGCCGCGCGCGGATCGAGGCAACACAGCACGCGCGCGCGCCAGCGCCAGCAAAGCAGCGCGGCGCTGACCCCCAGGCAGCCGAGCAGCACCTCGACGTCGTGCACGTCGAGGCCCAGCAGCTCGCCGCGCAGCAGGCCGTCGATCCATTCGGTGCCGGTCGGCGAGGCGCTGCCGAGCAGGATCGTGGCGCCCCAGGCGCCGGCCAACCAGCCCGCCAACCGCGCCGATTCGGGCGTCGCCGAGCGGCGCCCGCGCTGCAAGGCCAGCAGGCACAGCGCCGTGGCCAGGCCCGCGCAAACGAGCAGCAGCCCGGCCGCGGCGTGGGGCTCCTCCAGGGCGCGGCTCAGGGGCTCTGCGAACCAGCCGACCTCTGCGATCCACCAGGGCAGCAGCGCGTAGCCCAGGGCCACGCCCCCGGTGGCCACCTGGGGCAGCACCACGCCGTGGAACCCGCTGCGGCGCAGCAGCAGGAAGCTGCCCACCAGCGGCAGGGCCAGGCCCGCGGCCAGCGCCGCCACCACGGTCCAGCGGAACAGCTGCAGGGTCTCGAGCAGATCCACGGGGCAAACGGGCGGGGACG
>JBIKLM010000016.1:0-22988 GCA_044359835.1 Planctomycetota bacterium | reverse complement strand
GAGCAGCGCGATGAAGGCGCTGTGCCCGAATGTGCAGAACAGGTCGAGGCGCGAGCGGGGTTGGTGTGCTTGCATGGCGGTGTTCCGACAGCGTCCGGCGGGCAGGTGCCGGTGCCTGGTGTCTATCTGCCGTTCGCAGTTTCGCCCGTCAGTGGAAAGAGCGCCAGCCCGGGAAGTGGAACCAAAGCCCGTCGGCTTGAGGCAGAGCGGGCTCACCTGGGGCCAGCCTTCCGCTGGTAGTAGTGTCCTAGCCATGCGACAAGGGGGCCTCAGGCGAGCGAGCGTCGGTTGCTGCCCCAGGCCCGGTCAGGGCCAGGGCCCGTTTGCGGGGCCAGCAGGAGCGCCTGGGGCGCCCCGATCCCGACCGTGGCCGATCCGGGAGGGTGCGCCCCGGCCGGATGTCCCGGGGCGGGGGCGGGCTGGCCGAGCTGATCCAACGCGGCGGGGGAACCGAACCCGCTGGTTGCGCTTCGGCGGGAAGCGCCTCGAGCCCCGGGGCACACCTTTGGGGTCGGGCGACTTGGGGAGTGCTGGGGCGCGGCGTACACTGCGGCCAGAGACCCCCCTTTCCCGGATGCAACGTCATGGGACGCCAGTGGCTGGCCAAGAAGAAAGAGATCAACGCCAACAAGCGCGCCAAGATCACCTCGAAGCTGGTCCGTGAGATCACGGTCGCGGCCAAGATGGGGCTGCCGGACCCGGAGATGAATGCGCGCTTGGCCGTGGCCGTCGAGGCGGCCCGCAAGCAGTCGGTCAGCAACGACGTGATCCAGCGCGCCATCAAGAAGGGCGGCGGGAGCGGCGGCGATGGGGCCCAGCTCGAGCTGGTGACCTACGAAGCGATGAGCCCCCAGAAGGTGCCGGTGATCGTCGAGTGCCTGACCGACAACCGCAACCGCACGGCGCCGGACATGCGCTCGCTGTTCCGGGATGGGCAGTTCGGCGCCAAGGTGATGTTCTATTTCAACCAGGTCGGCCTGATCGTGGCCACGCACCCCAAGGGCGATCTGGACCGCGAAACGGCGGCCATCGAAGCCGGCGCCCAGGACGTGATGCCCTGGGAGCCCGGGGAGGAGGGCAGCATCGGGGCCCGCTTCGTGACCGATCCCCAGGACCTCGACCCGGTCACCAAGGCCCTGCGCTCAGCGGGCTGGTCGGTGACCCAGTCCGAGTTCGGGTATGTGGCCAAGGAGCGCATGGAGCTGGACGAGCCGACGCGCTTGGCCCTGGAAAACTTCCTCGAGCACGTCGACGACCACGACGATTGCCACCGCATCTACACCGCGGCGGATTGAGCGCCCGAGAGCCAGGGGGCTTTGGGCCCGCCGGAGCCGCGGGGCCTATGGTTGCGCTTTTCGGGCAGCCCTCCGGGGGCCACACAAGCTCGGCCCGCCGCCGCGCGCCGATCGACTCCCCGTGAGGATCGTCAGGCCTTCGCCGGGCGGTGAACCGGCTCGTCCGCAGCCCTCCGGCCGCCGATCGGGAGCCAGGGGCGCCCCGCTACGCCGCCGAGCGGGGGAACGACCCTGCACGGACGCCAAGGAACGTCCGACTCGATCGTCCGCGAGGGGGACCGGTCGGCCGGCCAGCCCGGCGTCCGCCGGCAGCCTCGGCCGATCGAGGCCAGCGCAGAGATTCGGGCGGCGCCTTCCCGGAGGGCGAATCCGGCGCGGGCCTGGCGGCGATAGGTTGCTGGGTCTGGCCTCGCCCTCCGTGCTCCCGATGCCTGCCGCCGCTGCTATCGACCCCAACGTCACCGCCGCCGCCCCGCCCGCGATCCGCGTGCGCGGGCTGTCGAAGCGCATGCCCTCCGGGGGCCGCGACCTCGAGATCCTGGCGGACGTGGACCTGACCATCGCGGCCGGCGAGCTGGTCGCCATCGTGGGGCCCTCGGGCAGCGGCAAATCGACCCTGCTCGGGCTGCTCGCGGGGCTCGATCGGCCCAGCGCCGGCTCGGTCGAGCTCCTGGGCGCCGAGCTGGCCGGGCTGGACGAAGACGCCCTGGCGCGCCTGCGCCGCGGGCGCATCGGCTTCGTGTTCCAGTCCTTCCAGCTGCTGGGCAACCTGACCGCGGAAGAGAACATCTCCCTGCCGCTCGAGCTGTGCGCCGTCGCCGGCGCGCGGCCGAAGGCCCGCGCGGCCCTGGCCGAGGTCGGCCTGTCGGAGCGCGGGCACCACTACCCCTCGATGCTCTCCGGCGGCGAGCAGCAGCGCGTGGCCGTGGCCCGCGCCTTCGCCGCCGACCCGGCGATCCTGTTCGCCGACGAGCCGACCGGCAACCTGGACAGCAGCACCGGGGAGAAGGTGCTCGAGCTGCTGCTCGAGCTGCGCCGCCGGCGCGGGACGACCCTGGTGCTGGTGACCCACGATGGGGCCATCGCGGCGCGCGCCGAGCGCCAGATCCGCATGTTCGGGGGCCGCATCGTCGAGGACCGCCGCCAAACCGAGGCCTGATGCCATGCGCTATGGAACCGTGCTCCTGTGCGGAGCGAGCAGCGGCATCGGCCTGGCCGTGGCCGAACACCTGGCGCCGCGCTGCCGCCGCCTGATCACCAGCTCGCGCCGCCCGGCGCCGGTCGGCGAATGGGTCCCGGCCGACCTGCGCCAGGTCGCCGAGATCGAGCGCTTGGCCCGGCACCTCGAGGACCAGCCCCTGGACGCGCTGCTGTTCCTGGGCGGGACCTGGGAGCGCGAGGCCTTCACCGAGCGCTACAGCTTCGAGGAATGCAGCGCTGGCGAGATCGAGGAGGTGCTGGCGGTCAACCTGGCCGCGCCGATCCACCTGATCCAGCGCCTGCTGCCGAGCCTGCGCGCCGCGGAGGCCGGCAAGATCGTGCTGATCGGCGCCGCCTTGGGCGGGCTCGACGGCCAAGCGCGGCCGGAGGTCGCCAACGGCGCCTCGAAACACGGGCTGCGCGGCCTGGTGCAGGCCCTGCGGCCGAGCCTGCGCCCCCAGCGCATCGGCATCACCCTGATCCAACCGGGCTGGGTGGCGACCCCGGAGGTGCTGGCGGACCTCGAGGCCGCCGGCCAGGATCCGGGCCGCACGATCCCGCTCGAGGATCTGATCGCGCTGATCGAATGCGCTCTGGCGCTGTCGAACCGCAGCAATCTGACCGAGGTCGAGCTGACCAACCAAGGCTGATGGCGCCCCTTTCGGCAGCCTGGCGCGCGATCCTGGCCGAAGCGCGCGGCGCGCGCGCGCGGCTCGTGTTCTTCGCCGGCAGTTTGGCGGTCGGCGTGGCGGCGGTGGTGGCGGTCGGCGCGCTGGTGCTGGCCTTCCGGGCCGGGCTCGCGGCCCAGTCGCGCAGCCTGCTGGCCGGCGACCTCGAGGTCTCGGCGCGCCGGCCCCTGCCGGCGGAGCTGGACCCGCTGCTCGCGCCCTGGCCCCACCGGCGCTCTGACGTGCGCGAGCTGGCCGCGCTGCTGGTGGCCGGCGAAACCAGCCGCCTGGTGGAGCTCAAGGCCGCCGGCGCGGGCTATCCGTTCCTGGGCGCGCTCGGGACCGAGCCCGCGGGCCTGGGCGTGGCCGAGCTGGGCGACGACGGGGCGCTCCTGGCACCGGAGCTCGGGCCCGAGCTGGGCCTCGAGGTGGGGCAGCGCTTCCTGCTGGGCGGCGCCGAGTTCCGCCTGGTCGGCTGGCTGCTCGACGAGCCCGATCGGCTCGAATTCCAGATGGCCCTCGGGCCGCGCGCGCTGATCGGCCTGCCGGGCTTCGAGCGCACGGACCTCGGCCTGGCGGAGAGCCGCATCAAGCACAGCGCGCGTTTCCTGTTCGAGCCGCCGCTCGAGGCCGCCGCGCTGGCGGCGGCCAAGGCGGCCCTGGAAACGGGCTTGCCGGACGCGGCCTACTTCAAGATCCAGACCCACGCCGAAGCCCAGCCTGCGCTGCAGCGCTCGCTCGGGCAGGTGCAGGACTTCCTCGGGCTGGTCGCGCTGCTCTCGCTGCTGCTGGGCGGCATCGGGGTGTCGCAGGTGGTGCGCGCCTGGCTGGCCGAGCGCCAGCGCGCCGTGGCCCTGCAGCGCGCCCTGGGCCTCTCAGCGCGCGAGATCGCCGGGATCTACCTGGGCAACGTGGCCCTGCTGGCCTCGGTGGGCTGCCTGCTGGGCGGGCTCCTCGGGCTGCTGGTGCCCTTCGCGGTCGCGCCGCTGGCGCCGGATCTGTTCCCGGCCATCGGCCGGGACCTGTGGCAGCCGAGCGCCCTGCCGGCGGGCGTCGGCCTGGGGCTGTTCATCGCGCTGCTGTTCAGCCTGCTGCCCCTCTCCAGCGTGTGGAGCGTGCCGCCCGCCGCGGTGCTGCGCTCGGAGGCGGCGCCCCTGCCGGCGCCGATCTGGATGCGTGTGTCGGCGCCCCTGGCGCTGGCGCTGGGCCTGTTCGCCAGCGCCTGGACCCAGGCCGGCGATGGGCTCTGGGCGGCGGGCTTCACGTTGGGTGTGGCGGCGCTGGCCGGGCTGGCCTGGCTGGCGGCCGCGGGCCTGACCCGCGCCATCTCCAGCCTGCCCCGGGGCCGCCTCGGGCCGACCCTGGAGAACGGCTTGGCGGCCTTGGCGCGGCCGGGCGCGGGCACCTCCGGGGCCCTGGTGGCCCTGGGCCTGGGCGTGATGGTCCTGGTGGCCATGGCGCTGATCCAGGGCGGTCTGTCGCGGGGCCTGCGCGAGGCTTTGCCCAGCGATGCCCCGTCGGTGTTCCTGCTGGATGTGATGCCGAACCAGTGGGAGCAGGTGAAGGCCGGGCTCGCGCAGCGCGGCGCCACCAATGTCCAGGACCAGCCGGTGGTCATGGCGCGGCTGCGGGCGGTGAATGGCATCGCGGTGAGCGAGCTGGCCCGGGCCCGCGAGGACCAGGGGCGCTCGGCGTGGATGCTGAGCCGCGAGCAGCGCTTGACCTGGGCCCAGCGCCTGCCCGCCGACAACACGCTGATCGCCGGAGCGCTGTGGAGCGATCCCGAGCGCGCCGAGGTCAGCGTCGAGGCCGACTACGCCGCCGATCTCGGAGCGGGGCTCGGTTCGGTGCTGCGCCTCGATGTGCAAGGCGTGCCGATCGAGCTGACCGTGACCAGCCTGCGCGAGGTCCAGTGGCAGAGCTTCGGGATCAATTTCTTCTTGGTGGTCGAGCCGGGCGTGCTCGAAGCAGCGCCCCATTTCCGCTTGGCCGCGGCGCGGCTGCCGGACGTTTCCAGCGAGTTCGACCTGCAGACCGAGCTCGGCCGCGAGCTGCCCAACGTGACCCTACTGCGCGTGCGGCCCCTGCTCGAAAAGCTGGCGGCGGTCACCGCGCGGATCGCGGCGGGCGTGTCCGCCCTGGGCTCGTTCACGGCCTTCACCGGGCTGCTGATCCTGATCGGCGCCATCGGCGCCGGCGCCCTGCGCCGCAGCCGCGAGGCCGCGCTGCTCAAGGTGCTGGGCGTGACCCGGGCCGGCGTGCGGGCCCTGTTCGCGGTCGAATACGCCCTGCTCGGCACGGTTGCCGGCCTGATCGGCACCGCCGGCGGCTACGCCCTGGCGGCGGCCTTCCTGGGGCGCACCCCGGGTCTCGAGCTGAACCTGCCCTGGTCCGCCGCACCCCTGTACGTGGCCGCCAGCGTGCTGGCTGC
The DNA here is from genome assembly GCA_044359835.1 of Planctomycetota bacterium. Taxonomy (GTDB): domain Bacteria; phylum Planctomycetota; class UBA1135; order UBA1135; genus JBIKLM01. The sequence continues at coordinate 17,394 of JBIKLM010000016.1, read as the reverse complement.
GACCCTGGCGGGCCTGGCCGCCAGCCGCCGCGCGCTGCGCACGCCGCCGATCGAGACCCTGCGCGGCTGACGGGCTGAGAGAACAATCGACTCGGGCTGCGCCCGAGCTGACATACCAGCCCGTCCGCATGCCTTCGGGCCGCCATCCGGCGGCCGCAGCGGCAGGGATCGGCGCTGCGCGCCGAACGGACGCCCTGCCGCTGGCGGGCTGAGAGACAATCGACTCGGGCTGCGCCCGCGCCGCGCAGGCCGGTTGGAGCCCGCTCGGCGGGGCTGCTTCAGCCGTCCGTGCTCGTTGCCTCGGCGCCGGCAGCGGCGGCCAAGATTCGTTCGGCGACTTCGAGGGGCCGTGTCCACGGCAGCTGGTGGCCCGCACCGAGGATCTCGATGCGCTCGACCTGCGGGACCGCCGCCGCCAGCGGCAGCGAATGGATCGTCGGGCTGACCACCTGATCGGCGCTGGAGACCAGCGAGAGGATCGGCATCGACAGCTCCCCATAGCGGGGAACCAGGGACTCGAGATCCGGCTCCAGGCGCCGGATGTCGCGGGCGTTGTGGACCAGATCCCGGGGCCGCAGGGCCAGGCCCAAGGCGGCGCGCTCGAGGTACCCGGCCGCCACCGCTTCCGGCGCGAAGGCCTTGCTGACGCTCGCGTCCTGCAGCAGCGTCGCCAGCGCACCGCCCGTGAGATGGGCGCACAGCGGGCCGATCCCGGGCGTCGCCAGCAGGTCGTAGCTGGCGGGGTAGCCGCTGCGCCACGGGTGACTCGGCGCGTTGAGCAGGACCAGGGCTTCCACGCCGCTGGGCTGGTCGAGGGCCCAGGCCAGGGACACGGCGCCGCCGTAGGAGAAGCCGCACAGGGTGATCCGCTCGACCCCCTGCGCCGCGATCGCAGCCTGCAGGAGCCGCGCCTGGGAGCTCAGGCTCAGGTCCGGCTCCGGCCGCCCTGACCAGCCATGCCCGGGTCGGTCGGGAACCAGCACCCGCTGTCCCGCGGAGACCAGGCGGTCGAGCAGCGCCCCTGGCCACTCCCCGGCGTTGCCGAAGGCGCCGTGCAGCAGCACGATCGCGCGGTCGCTGCGCGGGCCGAGGTCCAACAGGTGCAGCCGAGCGCCCTGCACCTCGACGAAGCTGCCTTGGGCGGGGAAGCGCGCGGCGGCTCGCGAGCCGCTCAGCGCAGTCCACGCGACGCCGGTGAGAGCCAAGGCCGTGCCGGCCAGGGCGGCGCGGCGCAGCCAGGGGGACGAGGTGCCAGGAGCGCGGGTCATCGGGGCACAGGCGGCGGGCCGGCGTGAAGTGAGCCGGCCCGCAAGCGGACCGGCGTGCTGCCGGACCGGCGTGCTGCCGATCGGGTCGACCGGCGACCGCCCGAGCCTATTCGCCGGGGCCCCTGTGGCGGATGCCGGTTGCTGCCGGTCTGGCGTCCCGCGGAGCGCTTCGAGTCCCCTCGCTGCTGCCGTCCCAAACCAACGCGCGCGCCCCGGCGGGCTTTCGACCCGCCGGGGCGCGCACGGCATTCGATCAGCGGCCGCAGCGGAACGGCGTTGCCGCCGCCCGACGGGCGCGCGCGGTGCTCACGGGCAGATCGTCAGGCGCAGGCCGTTGGAGAGGGCCAGCAGGCCCGGTTGGCTGGGCTCGAAGGCCAGGCCCTGGGCGTAGATCGACGTGCCGGCCCAGATCGGGTTGTTCGGGATCGAGGCGTTGAACACGGCCCCGCTGGGGGCCGGCGCGGCGCCGAAAACGCCGAACAGGCTGCCCACGTCGAGCAGCACCACGGCATCGCCGAGGGGCAGGCTGCCGGGAGCCGCCGCGAGGCCGATCGAACCCGTGCTGCCGAAGGCGTTGGTCAGCACGAAGCGCGCCAGGCCGCCGACGTTGGGCGTGCCCTGGCCGGTCAGCACCAGTTCGTTGGCCTGAGCCGCGCCGTAGCCGTAGCCCTGGTAGCCGCAGCTCGAGGGCGGCAGCACCAGGCGCCAGCCGATCGCTTGCCCGCCCGCCAGGCCGGCCCCGACGATGGTCAGGCCGTCCGCGGAGATCGCCAGGGGCAGGGACAGGATCGTGTTGCCCACGTTGATCCCCGCATTGGCCGCCACCGTGTTGAGGTCGACCATGCCGGTCGCGGCGGTCCACAGGAACCCGCGCCCGAACAGGGCCGGCCCGAAGGGCCGATCGAAGCCCACGGCGATCCGACCGTCCGCGCTGATGCCGGTCACCGAACCGCGGTAGGTGGGCTGCAGGTGCCCCAGATCGATGACGCCCGTGGAAGCGTTCCAGAGATAAGCCTGGAAGTTGTTCGAGCCGACCCCCAGGCCGCCCACCCAGCGGCCGTCCGCGGACACGGCGCCGAGCTCGCCCATCGGCTGACCGCCAGCGCTGCTGATCAGGGTCTGCACGCCGTTGGTCCAGAACGCGCCCTGGCGGAAGCCGGTCGCGTTGTCTTGCCAGCCGACCACCACGTCGCCGTCGAAGTCGGTGGCGTTGGCGCGCGTGCTGCGGTTCGGCACGGTGGTGCCCAGGCTGACCACCCCGCTGCCTTGGGTCCAATAGATGGCGTTCGCGCTGCCCGCGGTGACCCAGCCCAAGCCGACCACCTGCTGGCCATCGCCGGAGACGCCCCAGCCGGAGGAGGCGTCGGAGCCCGAGGAGGCCCCCAGGCTGCCCAGCACGGACCAGGCGCCGGCCTGGCGATCGAAGCGCGACATCTCGAACTTGCCGCTGATCGGCGCCACGGTCGAGCCCGAGAAATAGCGCCCGTCGTAGGACAGGCTGGCCGAGCCGCCGGCGCCGTTGCCGGGCGGCACCCCGCCGACGAACTGCACCCCGCTGCCCGCCGTCCACTGGAAGTACTGGGACAGGTTGTAGCCAGCGACCACCGACCCGTCGGCGCTGACCGCGCTCGGGCTCAGCCCGTTGCCGAGGTTGGTGAAGCTGCCTTGGGCGAACAGGGGGGCCGAGAGCAGGGACAGGCCCAGGGAAGCGAAGAGGCGCGCGTGCATGGATCGAGGGGGCTTTCGTGGAGGGGGTGGGGGGGCCGGGTCGAGCTCCATCTTCCTGAAACTCCCCGGGGTCGCAAGTTGTCCCCGCAAATTTCCCTGGGGAAAGCTGGGTTCCTTGGGGAAAGCAGGGCCCGCGCCGGGGGGCCCGTACCCGTCCGCACACCGGGGCGTTGGCGGCCGCAGATCGCCGACGGGCCCAGCGGGCCCCGGCCTCTCAACGCAGGGAGACCGGGCGCACGTCCTCGGGCGAGCGCGGGAACAGGTCCTGGCCCGGCTCGCGGGTCCAGATCGTGTTGGCGATCTTCCAGCGCCCGTCGACCTTGACCATGTCGAAGATGTCGATGCCGCGGTGGGTTTCCTGGCCGTCCAGAGCGAAGCGGTAGGGCGCCCAGACCACCGCGATCGGGCCGCGGATCAGCACGGTCGCATCCCAGTAGGTTTCGTTGGGCACGCCCTGGCCGCGGGCCAGCGCCTCGGTCAGCTCCTGCTGGCGCCGCTGGCGCAGCTCCCAGGCGCCGTCCTTCCAGATCTGGGTGAAGGTCATGCCCTCCCCGATCACCTCCGCGCCATAGGCCGCGGCGTCGCGGCGCGCCATGGCTTCGAAGAAGCGGTCGATGGTGGCCAGGATCGCCGCCTGCTCGTGGGCGTCGATCTGGGCGCCGGGCACGGGCGCGGGGCGGGGGCTCGAGCAGCCGGCGAGTAGGAGCAGGGTGGAGAGCAGAGTCAGGGCGCGCAGGGTCATGCCGGCAGGCTAGCGGCCGGGGCCGCGACCGCAAACGGATCGCCGGCGGCGGCGCTGCCGCGGGGCGCCCTCAGAGCGTTGCCCGGAGGGCCGCGGCCCCGCTGCCGGCTTGGAACCGCGGGCGACCCGGCCCGCGGCTCTGTCGGCGCTGCTGGCGGCGCTGGCGGCGCTGGCGGCGCGCCGGCGTCCGAAAAATCGCGGGGCGGGGCTTGCCAATGTATCAAAGCCTGATACATTGAGTGGGTGCTGCGCATCTCCCTGGATAGCCCGGTCCCGCTCCACGACCAGCTGGTCGGCGAGCTGCGGCGTTTGATCGCCTGCGGCGAGCTGGCCGTCGGCGACGAGCTGCCCCCGGTGCGTCAACTGGCCGCCGACCTCGGCATCAATCAGAACACCGTCGCACGCGCCTATCGCGAGCTGACCGAGGCGGGCTTGTTCGCCTCGGGCCGGGGCCGCGGCACAGTGGTGCTCGCCACCCAAGAGCGCCCGAGCCGCCGCCCGGCCGAGGAAAAGCGCCGCGTCGAGGCCGGTCTGGCGGCGGCCCTGGCCGATGCCAAGATCGCCGGATTTTCGCGGCCCCTGATCGAGTCCATGCTCGCGCGCCAGCTCCAGCGCTTGTGGACCTCCCCCTGAACACCAGGCCCTGCCCGAGGCTCAGCCATGTTCGAACCCTACCTTCGTTCCGGCGGACTGTTCATGCTCCTGTTCGTCCCCGGGATGCTGCTGATGCCGCTGCTCTTCGTGCTGTGTGTGCCCCAGCGTCGATCCGAGGCCGTGCAGGTCAGCGCCGCGCGCCGGGGGCTGCTGGCGCTGGCCGCGGGCACGGCGCTGTTGCTGCTCGCTTGGGCCGCGGTCCTGTGGGCCGGCGCGGGCGCCCCCTGGGCCCGGCGCCTGGCCGGCTTCGGCTGGATGGGCTTCTTCCCGCTGTGGTTCGTCCTGGCCATGCCGCTCCTGCGCCACAAGCACCCGGCCTGGGGTGCCGGAGGCCCCCTGGACGCTGCGCGGGCTGCCCCGCTGCGCACGGCCGCCCTCGGCAACCGCGAGCGCCAGAGCCCGATCCCGCGGCGCCTCTGGCTGCTGCCCGCGCTGCTGTTCCTGCTCGGCTTCTCGGCGATCGCCGCCCGCGGTCTCGCGCCCTTCCCGCTCCCAGCGGACCAAGGATCCGAGCCACGGACCGCCGCCTGGGATCCGGCCAGCCCAGCGCCAGGGGTGCTTGAACCGTCCGATCGGGCCCTGTCGGAGCCCGATGCCGCGCGCCAGACCCTGGCCGAGCAGGAACGCCGCCGCTGGCTGCTGACGCTGTTGATCTATCCGCTGGCCATCGGCATTTCCCTCTTGACCGTGCCCACCAGCATCCGCCGCACGCTGACCGAACCCGAGCCCCTCGACGCGGCCGGTTCCGCCGAGCTGCGCGAGCTCTATCGGCGCCAGCGCAATCGCCGCGCGCTGGGTCTGTTCTGGGGCGGCGCCGTGATGCTCCCGGCCGCGATGGGCCCGCTGCTGGCGCTGCCCCTGTGGTGGCCCGCGCAGGGCGCCACCTGGGGCCTGGTGGGCGGCCTGGTCGGCACGCTGCTCGGCCTGGCCGGCGCCGCCTTCGGGATCCACAGCTCCCTGGAGCGCGCCCGCATCCAGACCGCCCGCGCGCGCCTCGAGGGTGCTGAGCCTAGCCGTTAACGGTCCGGGAAGAACCGATGGCCAGACGGCGTTCGGTTCCGGGCGATGCATTCTCCTTCAGGGGCTGGGGTCTGGTGCGGAGACCCCGCCGACCGAAAGGGGAGCGCCGCACTCTTACACAGTCCTTACACGGACGTTCCGCGCAGCACGCTAGCCTTGCGCCTGCGTCGGAAGGGCTCCGACCGGTCCATCCGACCGGTCCATCCGACCGGTCCGAACATCCCCAGCCTTGCTGCTCTTCCCGATGGCCTTCGATTCCAGCGCTTCCGCTCGATCCCAGCTTTCTTCCTCGGCGACTCCAGCCCGCCCTGGGCTACGTTCCGCAGGATCCCGGAACCGCCTGGTTTCGATCGGATTGGGTGTATGCCTAGCCCTTGCATCGGCAGTGTTCTTGCCTTCCTGGTCCAGAACTGCCAGCCAACAGACTCCCGTTCCCTTGGTGTCGATCTCCCTGTTCGACGATCGATTCGAGCCGATCGCCGGCGGGCTCGCCCGGGTCTCGATTCCGGGGGGCGACGCGCTGATCCAGGTGACCGATGCGATGGGCGAAGGCAGTTGGCGGCCCCTGGAGCTTGGAGCCAGTCTCGAGATCACACTTGCGGACCACCTCGGGCCGACCGGACTCGCCCTGGGCCTCACGTTCACCGACCTTCCCCCGAGCTTCCAGCAGCCCGGGGCAGACGCCCGCTGGCTCAAGCTGGCCTTTACCCAGCCCCTGGCGGTCGGACTGCCGGTCGCTGGAGGCCAGGCTTCCAGCCGGGATCACTACCCGACGGATGGGGCCTTTCCTTTTTATGGACTGCACACGCCGCAGGGGTCGGCTCTGCGGTTTCGGCCTCTGGTCGCCTACCTCAAGGATGGTGCAGAGGTCGCTTCGTATCTGCGCTATCGAGGCCGGCCTGCACAGGACAGCGACTACGCCGCGGGGCTGGTCTTGGTCACCCCGGAGATCGATTTCGGGGGGCCCTCGAGCGCCAACGGGGGGGGACTCAGCGCTTCGCTGAGACTGATGGGCGAGCTGCCGGCGAGCACGGCACAGATCGATCTCTGCGAGATCCTGAGCCCCTCGGCCACTCCCGGGAGCGGGCCGGTCAGCAGCCTGCCTCTGACAGCAGAGATCACCAAGCGTTCGACCGATTATGACGTTTTGGTCGTGCGTCTGAACGGACGCTTCCCTGGCGGGCAGATCGCGATCTTGCTGCGCAAGCAAATCCAGACACCGGCGGGCAAGCACACCTGGATCGACGCGCCGCCGAACCTTGCGATCCCTCCCGATGCGGGCGGAGGCACCGCATCCCTCGATCCTTCCGACGATTGCGCTGGCTGCGGCGCCGCTTCGGCCGGTCCCGAGAGCGAAGCGATTTCCTCGGGGCTCGTGACGAATTGCGAACCGCCGGTCCCCAACATGCCCCCGGGCTGGAGCTGCGACCCGCCGGCCCCCGAGTCCGATTGCCCGATCTCGCCAGTGGGGCAGCCCGCCTGCCAGCTCAAGCGCTTTCGCTCGCCCCGCGTCTGCCTCTCGGCAGGACAGAACTTCGAGGTCGAGGAGGCGGTCCGGATTCAGTTCAAGCTGTCCTTCGAGATCGGATCTGAAGCGGGACTCGGAGGGCAGACCAGCTTCCAGACGGGCTCTGGATTCGAATACGGATTCGAGCAAAGTGTCAAGGTCAAGGTGAACTGGACCGCACAACCCGGAAGCCATGGCCTCGGGCAGTGCAGCCGCTGGTTCCGCTTTTACCTGGTTTGCGTTCAGGCCTTTGGTACCCAGAGTTTCGGTCACGAAGACCATGGGGACTACACGGTCCTCCATCCCTGCCACACTCCCGTCACCCGCAAGGCCTCGTGCATGGACCAGGACTTCAGTTCCAGCGTCTGCGACCGGACCCCTTGAACAGGAGAGTGTCGCCGCCCGAGGGCCCGAAGCGCCCCGGCAGTCGCCCGGGAGCTGGTCAGGGGCCGGGATCCTGGCCGGTCGGCGCGCTTCGGTCAACCCGCGGACAGCCTGAGAAAAAATCGACTCGGGCTCCGCCCGAGCCGCAAGACCAGGCTGTCAGCATGCCTTTGGGCCGCGGTCCGGCGGCCACAGAGCCTGGGATCGTCGCTTCGCGCCGATTTTTTCCCAGTCTCTAAGTCCTCCCAGGGAGCTCCGCGACCTGACCTCGAGCTTTCGAGCCTCCTTCGGACCCCGCCGGCCGCCCGGTGACAAGGGGGCGGGTGCGCCGGGTAGCCTGTGCGCCATGAGCGCAGCGCGCACCCCCCCGAGTCTTCTGATTTCCCTGATTCCGGTGGCCGCGCTGGTCGGCCTGCTGGTGCTGAACGTGCAGGTCTTCGGCTCGGCGGACAATCAGATCGCCCTGGTCGTGGCCACGGCCGTGGCCGCGGCGATCGCCTGCTGGGGGCTGAAGCAGCCCTGGAAAGAGCTGGAGGCGGGCATCCGCCAGACGATCGACGTGTCGATGACGGCGATCTTGATCCTGCTGGCGGTCGGGATGCTGATCGGGGCCTGGGTGCACTCGGGCACGGTGCCGCTGCTGATCGTCTATGGCCTGGACCTGATCTCGCCCGCGGCCCTGCTGGTCACGGCCTGCCTGGTGTGCTGCGTGGTTTCCTTGGCCTGCGGCAGCTCTTGGACCACGGCGGGCACGGTGGGCGTGGCGCTGGTCGGGGTGGGGCAGACGCTGGGCATCGACCCGGGCATGACGGCCGGCGCGGTGGTCTCCGGCGCCTATTTCGGCGACAAGATGTCGCCCCTGTCCGACACCACCAACCTGGCGCCGGCCATGAGCGGGGCGACGCTGATGGAGCACGTGCGCCACATGGTCTGGACCGTGACGCCGGCCCTGCTCGGGGCCCTGGCGGTGTATTGGTTCGTCGGCCAGGGCCACGCCGCGGGCCCGGAGGTGCTGGCGCGCACCGATGCGGTCAAGGCGGTCCTGGCCGAGCGTTTCGTGCTCTCGCCCTGGCTGCTGCTCTCGCCCGTGCTGGTGCTCGGGCTGGTCATGACCAGCTTTCCGGCCATTCCGGCCCTGGTGCTCGGCTCCTTCGTGGCGGTGCTGCTCGGGGTCCTGATCCAACCGACGCCGGAGGGCGGCTGGATCGCGAGCCTGCAGGGCCATTTCGCTGCGCTCTACGGGGGCTACAGCCTGAGCCCCTTCCCGGCCGGTTCCGAGGGCCTGCGGCTGGCCGCCGAAGAGAACCTGGTCGCGCTGCTCGATGGCCGCGGCGGCATGAAGAGCATGCTGGGGACGATCGCATTGATCTTCTGCGCCCTGTCCTTCGGCGGGGTGATGGAACGCTCGGGCATGCTCGGCGCCATCGCCAGCGCGATCCTGAAGCTCGCCAAGGGCACCGGCTCCCTGATCGCCTCCACGGTCTTCATGTGCCTGGGCATCAACATCCTGGCCTCCGACCAATACATGGCCATCGTGATCCCCGGCCGCATGTTTCGGCAGGCCTTCCTGGACCGCCGCCTTCATCCGAAGAACCTCTCGCGAGCCCTGGAAGACTCCGGCACCGTGACCTCCGCCCTGGTCCCCTGGAACACCTGCGGCGCCCAGATGACCGCCGTGCTCGGCGTCGCCACCTTGAGCTACGCCCCCTGGGCCGTGCTCAACTGGCTCTGCCCCCTGATCTCGATCCTCTACGGCTACCTGGGCTTCAAGATCACCAAGATCACCGACGCCGAAGCGCGCCAATTCGAAGGCCAAACCTCCGCCGCCGCCTCCTGACCCACGCCGGTCGCCGAAGGATCGCCTCCGCGCCGGCTCCCGCCTTCTCTAGGTGCCAACGTGGGCTGCCCGGTTTGGCCGTGTTCACCGTGCCCCAAGCGGCGGTCACAGGCCTGCGGCGAGTCGCTCCTGCGAGCACCCTGAACCGATCGGGCGCTGCCCAAACCATGCTTGGATCGATCGCCAAGTCTTACGAGACCCTTACACTCGAGCTGCAGCCACGAGCTTAAATTGTCGGTGGAGCCGGGGTGTTGCTCGACCGGTCCCCTCGACCGGTCCCCTCGACCGGCGCCCTAGGGGGGCGACTGGCTGCTAGACGAACCTCTCGCAAACATGAAGCTCTCCCGACTGCTCGCCTGCCTGGTGCTGCTCCCGTTCTGCGCCGTCCTGATGGCGGCGATCTCCGAGCCGAACTCCCCCGCGACGACCCCGCAGACGTGGACGGTCACCAGCGGGCCAACCCCAGGCAACTTCCCTTGGCCGCCCAGTTTTCAGCAGGCAGCCGGCTTCGGGATCCAAGGACGCATCGAGCCGCCGCTGGCCGCCGGGGTCACCGGTGGCATCACCTCGGCCAAGCTGACGAGCTGCGACGGGACGGGCGATGTCCCCCTCAGCGCCGACTGCTTCATGGGGGGAGCCGGCGGAGCTTCGTTCACCGCTTATATCAATGCCGGTGCCGGCTGCGCGGGCACGAATTGCGCCACGGTCGAGGTCTGCTACACGCTCAACAACGGAGGCACCGAGTGCGTCCGATTCCACAACCCGGTCAAGCGCGCAGCGGCCGTAGTGGATTTCGGTGCCAATGCGCAGCTCCCCATCGGCACACCGGTCCTGGCCAATCTCCGTGTGGTCGGAGTCAGCGGCGAACTGCTGACCTCCTACAGCGGTTCCGTCTCCATCTGGCCCAGCGCCCTCGGCGCGGCGCGGGTCCGGATCGACGGCGCCTTCGGTGTGCACAGCGTGCGCGTGGTCGATGGGCTGGCGAGCTTCACCATCGAGGCGGTCGCGGGGGCTTCGGGAGACACCGTGATCCTGGATCTGATCGGAGACGGCCGCATCGACCCGACCCGCGCGGGCATCACGGTCCTGTAGTCTACGTCGCAGGAACTCGCTGAGTTCACGTGCCTGGAAACGCCCTTCCAGGAACGGGGATCAGAAGTTCGGCCAGAGTCTTGTCAGCGATCGGCCGGGTCGGCGAGGCTGGCGCTGGGCCGGCGTTGCTGCGGCGCTTCAGGGCACCTTCAGTGCGCGGCCGTTGGTGAAGCGCAGCAGGCCGTTCCAGGTCACGAGGCCCTGGGTGTGGATCAGCAGGCCGGGGGTGCTCGGGGTCTGCAGTTGCACGGTCAGGTTGCCGGAGGCGGGCACCGGGCCGAGGTAGAGGGCTTGCACGCCGGCGAGCTGGGGCCAGAGCTGGCCCCAGGTGTCGATCGGGACGGTCGGCAGGCCCGGGGCGGTGTTGTAGGCCAGCCAGGCGGGGCCGCCGGGTTGGCCCTGGAAGCTCGCGCTGAACAGGTTGCCGCCGAGGGGCGTGAGCTGGTGTGTGGGCACGGCGCCGGCGCCCGCGGCCGGCCACAGGCCCAGGCTCTCCCACACGTCGCCGCTGGTCACGGTTTCGTTGCTCGCGGCCGGGGCGAAGCCGGGTGCGGTCGCGCCCAGGGCGTAGGAGCCGCTGGGCAGGGGGAACTCGTAGTAGCCATCGACCGCGGAGGTGGTGAATTGCCCGTTGCCCAGGGCCACCGTGCCGCCCGCGATGCGCGCCGAGGTGCCGATCGCGGCGTTGAAGAGCACGCCCTTCAGGGTGCCCGCGGCGCCGCCGCTGGAAGTGAGCTTCTGCTGCACGCTGCTGCGCAGGGCGGCGAGCTGGGCGTAGAGGCCATCGCCGGGGCAGGCCGTGGCGGACACGTCGCGGTGCCCGTAGATCGTCGGTTTGCTCCCGCCGAAGCCGGCGTAAAAGGCGCTGCCCAGCGGGTTGATGCCCTTCTGCGAGCATTTCCAGGCGAACAGCTCGGCGTAGGCGTTGAGCAGCGTGGCGATCGGCAGGTTGTTGTAGGGCGGATGGAAGTAGCCCAGCGCGCACACGCCCATCGAGCCGCAGTTGAAGCCATCGTGGGCGCCCTTGACGTCGTCGCCGCCCGCGCGGCCCTCGAAGATCCAGCCCTGCTTGGCGATCAGGTAGTTGTAGCCGATGTCGCACCAGCCATTGCTGGCCATGTGGTAGACCTGGATCGCCTTGACGTTGGCGGCCGCCTGGCTCCAGGTGCTGACTCCATAATCCGCCGTCGAAGCGGAATGGTGCACCGCCAGGTGCGTGACGTTGCAGTAGCTCGCGCTGCAGTTGGGGGGATTCGCGCCCCAGGTCGAGCGGCTGTAGACCAGCGGCTTGGGATAGGCGTCCGCGGGCGGTTCCACCAGGCCGTCGCCCGGGGGGGCGAAAGCGGGCACCGGCTGGGGCGGGATCCACACGATCGCCAGGGCCTCGAGCCGCGCCGGGCCGAACAGGGTCAGCGTCAACCCGGCGGCGATGCCCTCGTAGGCATGCAGCAGCCCGCTGACCTGCGCCATCCCCGCGGGGCGTTCGCCGCCGACCAGATCCGGGGCCTGGTCCTGATCGATCAACACCGGATGGATGCCCAGGCTCTGCCCGGCGCCGTCCCACAGCTCGCCGTAGGCCTCCCCCGGCGTGCCCAGGAACCAGACGCCCACCGAACGAGCCGGCAGGGGCGCCTCCAGCCGCAGCTCGAGCGATTCCCCGAAGCCCAGCCGCAACTCCGCGCCAGCTTGCGCCCCGGCCCCCACGTCGGCCAGCGCCCGATCCAGCGCCTGCCCGCTGGCCGGCGACAGCCACTGCACCTCGGCCTGCTGTCCGAGCGCCAGGTTCGCTATGCAGCCGAAAGCAAGAACCGGGGCGATCTGGGTCAGGTATCGGAAGCGAGGTGCAGGCATGGCGTTGGTCTCCGGCGGCAGGTCAGGGATTAACCTGGACCATCGCATCGATCCCGAGATTCGTTTTTTTCGTGCAGTTCCAGATGCAGGACTTACGGGCGCTGGAAGCCCAAAGCGCTCTCCAGTGCACGGCGAAGGTCCGGACCGCACCGGGGTGCCCAACGAAGGCTGGCGCACGAACGTGCCGGCGTCGGTCGGCCGTCAGGGCCGCCTCGGCCACGGCCGAACAGGGAGCCGATCGCGGCCCTGCGCGGCCAGGCTCGCTCGGCGAGAGCGCCGAGTCGAGCTCCCACCACCCTTGCAAGCCTCCTGCTCTCAGGGTGCCTGCACCGGCGCGGGTTCGCCGCGTTGGATGCAGGCGGCGCAGACCAGGTCGCCGGCGACGTTGACCACGGTGCGGCCCATGTCGAGCAGGCGGTCGACGCCCAGCACCAGGGCGATGCCCGCGGAGGGCACGCCGACCTGGTCCATGACGATCATCAAGAGCGGCAGGGAACCGCCGGGGACGCCGGCGGCGCCGATCGAGGTCAGCACGCACAGGGCCACCACGAGCAGCTGCTGGGAGAGCGCGAGTTCGATGCCGAACACCTGGGCCACGAACAGCACCACGGCGCCCTCGAACATGGCCGTGCCGTTCATGTTCATCGTGGCGCCGAGCGGCAGCACGAAACCGGCGATCCCAGGCGAGATGCCCAGGTCGGACTGGGCGATGCGCAGGGAGGTGGGCAGGGTGGCGCTGCTCGAGGAGGTGCTGAAGGCGGTCAGCATCACCGGCAGGGAGGCCCGCAGGTAGGCGAAGGGCGAGCGCCGCGCGATCAGGCCGAGCATCAGCGGAAACACGATCAGCATCTGGATCAGGTAGCAGGCCAGCACCACGGCCACGAACAGACCCAGCTTCTCGAGCAGCCCGAGCCCGAAGCGCGCCACCACGGAGAACACCAGGCAGAACACCGCCGGGCCCGCCAGGCGCATGGCGAAGCCCACGATCGCGACCATGGTGTCGTTGACGCCGTCCAGCACGCCGATCAGCCGCTCGCGGCGTTCGGCGCCGATCTGGGTCAGGGCCGCGCCGACCAGCAGCGCGAACACCACCAGCGGCACCATCTGCATGTCCACCAGCGCCTTCAGCAGGTTGCGCGGCAGGAACGAATCGAGCACCAGGTTGACCTTGCCGACCAGCTCGGTGGGGCGCGAGTCAGCGCTCTTGGCGGCCAGGGTCTTTGTATCGCCCTCGAAGTCCCGCATCAGCTGTTCCTGCACGTCCGCGGGGAAGCCGCTGCCGGGCTGGGCCAGCTCGAGCGCGCCGATGCCCAGGAACGCGGCCGTGGTCGAGGTGATCAGGAACAGCCCCAGGGTGCGGCCGCCCAGGCGCCCCAGGCGGCCCAGATCGCCGAGCCCGGCCACGCCGGTCGCCAGGGAGGCGAAGACCAGCGGCAGCACCACCACGAACAGGAGCCGCAGGAAGACCTGCCCGACCGGGTAGGCCACCAGGTCGATGCCGCGCTTGAGCCAGGTCTGGGCCTCCGGTGAATCCGCGACGGCCAGATTGGCGGCGATGCCCGCCAGCACGCCCAGGATCAGCCCGAGCAGGATCTTGGTCTGGGAGCGGGAGTCGGCGGCCATGGTCCGCGCAGCATAGCGGCGTCGCCGCAGCGGCAGGCCGGCGCCGGCTGCCTGATTCAGAGCTTCCGAGGGCCCTGCGGACTTCCGCGCCCGCCCTTCGCCAGCAGGGCCGGGCCCGCGGGGGCTTCGATCGATCTCCCGCTCGGGTCCGAAGCGCCTGGGCCCGCGCTCCGCGGGTCCGATCGGCGGACCTCGAAGCGGCTCAGGCCGCCATCCGGGCGCGGGCCCGGCGCGCCCGTCAGCATGCCGTTGGTCCGCCATCCGGCGGCCCAACGGCATGCTGACGACGGGTCTCGCGGCTCGGCCGCAGCCCGAGCGGACATTGCTCAGCCTGTCAGAGCAGGTACTTGACCGCCAGGAAGCCGAGCGCGCCGATCACCACCAACAGGACCGTGGCGAGCTCGAGGTAGCGATCCAGGTAGTACTTGACCGTCGGGCCGAAGAAGAAGATCAGCGTGCCGACCAGGAAGAAACGCGCGCCGCGGCCGACGATCGAGGCCAGGATCAACGTGACCAGATTCACGTCGAAGATGCCAGCGGTGATGGTGAAGACCTTGTAGGGGATCGGCGTGAAGGCGGCGACGAAGATCGCGCCAAAGGCGTTGACCTTGTACTTCTCGGCGACCGTATCGAAGTTGTGCTGGGTGAAGCCCGGCACGTGCTCGAAGAAGAAGCCGGAGACCTGATCCCAGAAGACCATGCCGATGTAGAAGCCGAGGATGCCGCCCAGCACCGAGGCGATCGTCGAGACCAGCGCGTACCAGAGGGCGCGCTTGGGTTTGGCGACCGAGAGCGCGATCTGCAGCACGTCCGGCGGGATCGGGAAGAAGGAGCTCTCCGCGAAGGACAGGCCCGCCAGGGCCCAAGTGCCGCTGGGGTGATCGGCCCAGGACAGGACCCACAGATAGAGGCGCTTCAAGGGGCCCGGGCGACGGGCCTCGGCGGGGGTCGCTTCCGGGGTCGTCGGTTCCTGGGCCAGACTCATGGGGGGGCGGGGGGCTCGCGGCGGCGGCGCCGGGGCGGTGGGGGGAGCGCCGGGGGGGGGCGCGGGGGAGTGTGGGCCCAGGCCCGGGCCGGAGGAAGCGCCGGGGCGCGGACGGCCTGTCGGGGGACCCCTCGGGGAAGGCGGGAGCCCGTCCGGGCGGGCCGAGAAAGATACCCGCCCGGCTCCGGGGCGGGCTCGGCAGGCGCCGGTCCCAGCGGGGCGGGACGCGCTGCGGCTGCGCTTGTGGTCGGCCCAGCCGGCGTCGATACTGACCGTGGATGGCCTTGGCAGCGAAACGGAGGAGCGCGGGCCGAGCTTGGTGGCTCGGGCTCGCAGTGGCGTTGCTCGGTTGCCTGCAGGTGCTAGGCGGCTGGTCCGCGCGCTGGCATGAGCACGACGGGCTCGGGCGCCATGTGCACTGGACGCCGGAGCTGGCCGCGGGCCTCGAAGGGGCGCCCCAGGGCCAGCTCGGCTCCGCGCCGCGCTGCGCGGCGCCGGCCGCGCCGACGCAAGAGATCGACGGGGTCGAGCTGCGCCGGGAGGCGCTGTCCGTGCAGCTTCCGGAGCTGCTGCTGGCCCCGGGCCTGCCGGAGCCGCTCGGGGTCCCGCCGGCCTCCGAGGCCTTCGAGCTGCCGCAGTCCCTGTGGATCGAGGCCCCTGGCTGCGAGTTCCTGGCCTGGGTGCTAACGCAGTCGGTCTGGCCGCCCGGCGGAGGCGCCCCCGAACCTTGCGGGACCGGCGCGGGGCGCTTGCTCGCCCGCGGCGGCGGATTGCGGCTCTGAGCGCGGGGGGCCCGCCGCCCGGCGGGTCCATGCCGTGCGCACGCCGTCCCTCGGGGAGCGTGCGCGGTTCTCCCCGCTCCTCCGCGCCCCGGATGCCGTGCCTTTCCATCGCCGCCGCTCTTCGATTCCTTTCGCCGCCTGGCTCACCGCCCTGCTGGCCTTGGCCGCCTGCCAGCCCGGCGCCGATCCCCACGCCGACCACGGGCCTGGGGACCCCGGCGCCCACCCGGGCGAGCCGCCGCCGCCCGAGCCCTGGCTGCACACGCACTTCGGCCCGTCGCACCTGCTGTACCTGGAACACGGCCCTTGGATCGCCGGCCAGCGGGTGCGCCTAGCGATCCACATGACCGCGCTCGACAGCGGCGCCGCCCTGGACCACGGTGGCCTGCTCGTCGAGCTGGGCCCGGCGCGCTTCGCGGTCGAAGGCCCGGCGCGCCCCGGGCTGTTCCTGCCGGAGGGCACGCTGCCGGACGCCGGAGCGCACCGTTTGCGCGTTTTCTGGGAGGCGGCTGGCGAGCGCCAGGGCTTCGACCTGGGCCCGGTGCCGGTCTACGCCGACGAGGCCGAGGCGCGCCGCGAGCGCCCGCCGGCCGCGGCCGAGGCGGGCGGTCTGGCGTTCCCCCTGGAGCAGCAGTGGCTGATCGGGCTGTGCAGCGCGGCGGCCGGCCCGGCCGAACTGGTGGAGCGGCTGCGCCTGCCGGCGCGTTTGCGTCTGCCGGAAGGCGCCGAGGCCCATCTGCTCGCGCCCGCCGCGGGTCGTTTGGTCGCCGAGGACGGCGCCCCCTGGCCGGTCAGCGGCCAGCAGGTGGCCGCCGGGCAGCGGCTGCTCTCGATCGAACCGGAGCTGCTGCCCAGCGATCGCAGCCAGGCCGCGGCGCTGGAGCTGGAGATCGAGCTGCAGCGGCTGGAGGCCGAACGGCGCCTGGCCGACGCGCGCCTGGCCGCCGAGTTCGCCGAGCGCGAATTGGCGCGCCAGAGCGGCCTGCGCAGCGAAGGCCTGTCCACCGAGCCCGAGCGCCTGGCGGCCGAGCGCGACCTCGGCCGGGCGCGCCAGGAGCTGGCGCTGGCGGAGGGCGCGGCCCGGGCCCTCGGCGGGCTGGTGGATCCGGCGCGCCGCGCGCTGCCCCTGCGCCTGCCGATCGAGGCGCCCCTGGCCGGCGAGCTGCTGAGCCGGGGGCTGGTGCCGGGCCAGACCGTGCTGGCGGGCGAGCCGCTGCTCGAGATCCTCGGGCCCGGGCCCCTGTGGGTCGAGGGGCTGCTGCCGGAGCGCGAGCTCCTGCGGATTTCCGCGCCGCCGCCGGCGCGGGTGCGCCTGCCGGCCCTGGGGGGCCTCGAGCTCGAGATCCCCGCGCCGGAAGAGGGCTATCTGGCCCCGCAGGTCGACCCGGCCACGCGCTGTGTGGTGCTGCGCTATGGCCTGCCGGAAGAGGCGCGCCTCCTGCCCGGGCTGCTGGCGGACCTCGAGCTGGAGCTGGCCCGGCGCGAGGCGCCCGTGTGCGTGCCGAGCGCGGCGCTGCTGCGCGACCAGGGCCTCGCGAGCGTGTACGTGCAGCTCTCGGGCGAGCGCTTCGAGCGCCGCTTCGTGTCGCTCGGCCTCGACGACGGCCAGCGCGCCGAGGTGCTGGCGGGCCTCGCGCCCGGCGAGCGGGTGGTGGTCGCGGGCGCTTACCTGCTCAAGCTGGCCGCCAGCGCGCCGGCCGAGATGGGCGACGGACACGCCCACTGAGGCCCGCCATGCTCGACTTCCTGATCCGCTGGGCCCTGCGCCGCCGCCTGCTGGTGCTGGCCCTTTCGATGTGCGTCAGCGCGGTGGGCGCCTTCGTGGGCCTGTCCCTGCCGATCGACCTGCTGCCGGACCTGACCGCGCCGACGGTGACCGTGCTGGTCGAGGGCGGCACGCTTTCGCCGCGCGAGCTCGAGA
>JBIKLM010000224.1:0-7002 GCA_044359835.1 Planctomycetota bacterium | reverse complement strand
GTAGGTGCGCGAGTCGCGCGACGCGCGCCGCCGTCCGGCCTTGGCCGCGGGCGGGCCCTGTTGCTCCTGGGCGGGGTCGGCGGGGGCCTCGAGGGACCCGGCCGTGAACGACAGGCAGAGGGCCAAAAGCGCCCAGCGCAGGGGCTTCAGCAGGGAGCCGCGGGAGCGCGGACCGATCGCGACCAGGAGGGACATAGGGGCAGTCTACGGCCCCCCCAGGGCCCGGTTGGCGGCCAAAAACCGCCGCTGGGAAGCGTTGGACCGAACCGGATTCCGCACTCCGCGCAGATCCCGGGGTCGCGCGCAGGACGCCGGACCCGGATCGAGCGGACTCCCGCAGGGCGTTCCCCTGCGCGCTGGCCTCCGCGCGCTCCGACCCTCGAAACGGCGACCGGGCGCGCGCCGCTCCGCGGGCTCTGGACCCAGCCCACGGCCACCTCCCAGCCCTGAGCCCCACCGGCGCACTGCCCCCAGGCTCGCGCGCCGGCGCGCCGGGCCGCACTCGGCCCCGAACCGGACTGCGCTTCGAGGCTCAGCCCCGGGCCAGCTCGCGATACAGCGCCAGGGTCTCGTCCACCATGCGCTCGAGCCCGAAGCGTGCGATCACCCGCTGGTGCCCCTCCCGGCCGAGGCGCTCGCGCAGCGCCGGATCGCGGGCCAGCCGCACCATGCCGCGCGCCAGGTCCGCCGGATCCCCGGGGGCCACCAAGAGCCCGGTCTGGTCCTCGACGACCACCTCCGGCACCGCCGAGACCCGCGTGGCCAGCACGGGCAGATCGGCGGCCATGGCCTCCAGGAACACGAGCCCGAGGCCCTCCCAGAGCGAGGCCATGGTGAACACGTCGCTGGCGCCGAGCAGGGCCGGCACGTCCCGCCGGATCCCGGTGAACAGGGCCGCGCCGCGCAGCCCGAGTTCGCCCGCCAGGGCTTCCGCCCGCCGCCGGCCATCGCCGAAGGGGTCGTCCCCGACCAGCAACAGCTTGAGCTTCGGTCCCGCTTCGCGCCGGGCCAGGTCGAGGGCGCGCAGCAGCACGTCGTGGGCCTTCTGGGGCGCGAAGCGCGCCACACAGATGAAGACCACGTCGTCGGGCGCCAGGCCCAGGGCCGGGCGCAGCCGGGCGCGGTGACCGGCGCGGTCCCGTGCCGCGGCTTCGAAGGGGGCCGGATCGAGTCCGTAGTAGATGCGCCGCTGCTTGGAAAGCGGCACCCGCCCGTAGCGCTCGACGAAACGCCCCACGTGGTCCGAGAGCACCACCGTGCGGCGCGGCAGGTTGCCCAGCAGCCCGTGCACGAACGAGACCAGCGGGCGCTTGAGGACCTGCTCGTCGTTGTGCTTGCCCGAGACCAGGCACGCGCGGCGCCCGGCCAGGGTGGCCAAGGGAGCCGTGAGCATGTCCGCCTTGAGCAGGTGGCTGTGCACCAAACGGGCCCAGCGCAGATGGCGCCAAAGTCCAAAGGCGCGGCCGACCGGCACCTGCCCGACCCACTCGGCGCCCGCGCCTCGGAAGTCCTCGGCCAGGCTGCCGTGGCCCTTGAGATAGGCCACGCGCACAGCGGCGCCCGCGGCGCACTGGCCGCGCACCTGGGAGAGCAGGTGCATCTCGGCCCCGCCCACGTCCAGGGTGGTGATCACGTGCAGGATGCGCAGGGGCTCGGCCATGGGGCACTTCAGCGGGATCGGGTCGGCATGGCCAGCGCCTGGGCGTAGACCTCCGCCAGGCCCTGCGCCATGCGCTCCAGGGTGTAGCGCTCGCCCAGGCGGGCTTCGCCGGCCTTTCCAAGGCGTTGGCGCGCGGAGGGCGAGAGCGCCTGGAACTCGGACAGGGCCGCGCGCATCCCGGCCAGGTCTTCCACGGGGCAGAGCCAGCCGTTCAGGCCCGGCTGCACCAGCTCGCGGGCGCCATCCACGCGGGTGGCGATCACCGGCAGGCCGGCGGCCATCGCCTCCAGCACCGCATACGGCATGCCTTCCCAGCGCGACGGCAGCAGCAGCCCATCGGCCGTGCGCAGCAGGGCCGGAACGTCGTCGCGCCAGCCCAGGAGCCGCACCCGATCCCCGAGTCCGAGGCTGGCGATCCGCTGCTCCAGGGCTGGCCGGTCCTCCCCGTGGCCCACCAGCATCAGCTGCAGGCCCGCGAGCCGGGGATCCGCCAGGGCTTCGATGGCCAGGTCCTGGCCCTTGGCGGCATTCAGCAGCCCGACCGTGATCAGCAGGGGCCGCCCGCGCTCGAAGCCCAGCGCGGCGCGGTCCAAGGGGCGCGCGGCCCTGTAGGGCGCCGGATCCAGGCCGTTCGGCACCGTGCAGACGCGATCGGCGGAGATCACCCCGCTCTGCCGGATCGTCTCGGCCTCGCTTTCGCTGACGGCCACCAACCGCTGGGTGCGCTTGCCGAGCTCGGCTTCGATGGCCCGGAACAGGGCCCGTTTGCGCGGCGAGAACATGGCCCCGAACAGGAAGGCGAAGGTGTGCGGGGTGTGCACGCGCACGCCGATCCCGGACTGCAGCGAGGCCAACCGGCCGAGCACCCCGGCCTTGCTGGAGTGGGTGTGGATCACGTCCGGCCGCAGGCGCACGAGGGCGCGCCGGAGCGCGCGCAGGTGGCGCCAGTCGGTCCAGGGCCGGATGGCGCGCTGCATCGGCAGCTCCTCGACCGCGGCGCCGGCGGCGCGCATGCGCTCGAAATCGCCGCGCACCGCGGGCATGCGCTCGGCGGCCGCGATCACGGCCACCCGCAGGCCCAGCCGCCGCTGCGCGACCACCACATCCAGCAGATGGCGCCGCGTGCCACCGATCGTGGCTTCCATCACGTGCAGGACCGAGAGCCCCGCCTCCGGAGCGCCCTGTCCGAGCCCCGCTGCGCCCATCGCGGTCTCGCCCAGAGCCGAGGACTTCAATGGGCCCCCGTGCCCTTGACCACGGCGAAGCAGGTCAGGAACAGGATCACCAGGTCGAGCAGGAAGGAGCGGTTCTCGACGTAGTAGATGTCGTAGTCGAGGTTGGCGTGGATCGGCTCGTTGCGCGCGTAGGAGATCTGCCACAGGCCGGTGATGCCCGGCTTGGCGCGCAGGCGCTCGCGCTGGAGCGGGCCGTAGGTGTCGACGATGAAGGGCATTTCCGGGCGCGGACCGACCATGCTCATCTCGCCGCGCAACACGTTGAAGAGCTGCGGCAGCTCGTCCAGCGAATAGCGCCGCAGATACCGGCCGACCGGGGTGATGCGCGGATCCAGATGGTCCTTCGGGGCGATCGCATCCCCCGAGAGGTGCAGGTACATCGTGCGGAACTTGTACATCGGGAAGCGCGCGCCGTCCTTGCCGATGCGCACCTGCCGATAGAAGATCGGGCCTTGGCTGTCGCGTTTGATCAGCACCGCGGCGACCAGGAAGACCGGCGCGGTCAGCAGCAGGGCCAGGCTGGCCAGGAACAGATCGAGGCCGCGCTTGGCCGCCGAGCTGATCAGCCCCATGCGTCGGTCGGGGCGGCTGATCAGCGGGATCGAATCGAGGTTCTCGATGCGCACCCGCTGGCTCATCAGGTGATAAAAGCGCGGCACCACCCGATAGGTGATCCCCAGGCGCTCGAGGGTCCCGATCACCTCCATCACGCGCTCCTCCTGGGCCTCGGGCAGGGCGATGAAGACTTCGGAGATCTTCTGGGCCCCCACCAGGGGCTCCAGTTCGTCGAGGGCGCCCAGCACGCGCGTGCGCTCGAACTGCCGCCCGATCTCGCTCTTTTCGAGGGTCACGAAGCCGACCAGCCGCAGCCCCAGGGTCGGAACCAGCACGAACTTGCGCATCAGCCACTGCGCCGTGGGTCCGGTGCCCACGATCAGCACGTTGCGGTTGCCGATGCCGCGCCGATGCAGGTGCTGGATGAACTTGAACGAAAAGAAGCGGCTGACCATCGTGAACAGGAAGATCAGCGCGAAAGCGATCAGCGTGGTGACCCGCGAAAAGGCGTTCGGGTCGATCTCCAAATCGATCGCCTTGTGCAGGGCCACCAGCGGACCGAAGATCGGCCCTTCGGCCGCCTGCGTCGTGCTGCGCAGCAGCACGGTCAGGGTGAAGACCACCAGGAACGACGTCACGGTCGCTTTCCAGATGGCCTTGAACTCTTCGACGTTCAGCAGGCTCTTGACCGGGCTGTACATCCCGAAGCCGTGGAAGACCACCAGGCTGACCGCGGCGGTCAGGGCCCAGAGCTCCCGATAGACCTCGACGCTGAGGCCCGCCGCCACGCCCCCCAGGGCCTGCCCCAGGTGGTAGGCGGTCCAGCAGGCCAGCAGGACCACCAGCAGGTCGACCAGCACCTGGGCAAACAGCAGCAGGGGCTCGAAGTGCCGGCGCACGAAGGTACCCAGCGGTCGTTCGGGAGCGCGGTTCGGGTCGGTCACGGAGGGGCGGGAGGGCGACAGGCGGTCGCCGATCAGGCCGCGTCGGGCCAGGATACCGGGCCCGGGGCGGCGGCGTGGCCGGCCGGGGCGCTCGCCCCCGGGCTTGGCACGGCTGGCCATAGCCCCCCGGGAACAGGGTTCCCGACCGGCGCAGGACCTTTCGACCGGGGCCCCGTGGGAGCTGCGGTCCGAACCTCGCCCTGCTGCGGACGTGCCCTCCCGCTGGACCACGGACTCGGGCGGAGTTCCCGAGCCGCTCCGGCTAGAGCGCGCTCAGCAGGGCCTCGACCGTGGCAGCGGCCCGTCCGGCCTGCACCGGGTAGTTGTGCCGGAAGCGCGCGCTGCGGGAAAAGCCCAGGGTGTCGGAGACGGCGCGCAGGGCGGCCCAGGGCAACCCCGCCGAATGGGCCACGGCGGCGATGGCCGCGGTCTCCATCTCGGCCACCGGCGAGCCCCCGAAAGCCCTGGCCAGTCGCAGCCGCCGCCACGGGGACAGGGCCGGCCGGTCGGCGGTCAGGAACCAACCGGCCGGTCCGGGCGCCAGCCGGCGCCAGGCTTCGAACCAGGCCGGGTCGGGGCGGTAGTCCCGGTCCTCGCGTACGGCGCTGTCGGCCTGGACCGCCCGCTCGCAATGCACCAGCTGGCCGATTTTTTGGCGCGGCGAAAGACCCCCGCAGACCCCGAAGGAGAGCACGCCCCGCGCTCCGAAAGCGCGGATGCCGAGGGCCGATGCCTGCGCCCCGCGCACCTTGCCGATCCCGGCGACCACGGCCACCCAGGCCGGATCCGGAGACCCGCCGGGAGCGAGGAACACGAGCCCCTGGGCGCGCTCCAGCTCGCAGGCCTGCTCGCGCAGGGCCCCCAACTCCCCCGGCAGGGCCACCACCAGCAGGACCGGCCCCTTGGAGCGGGGCTTGGGACTCGGATCCATGGGCACCTATTCTGCGCGGGCCACGCCGGTCTGTCTGCCCCTCCATCCCATCCCGTGTTTCGATCCAACTCGACATCGAGCGCGCCCCTGTGGGCCTTTTTTGTCAGCGGAGCCGCGGGGCTGGTCTATCAGGTCGTTTGGGCGCGCTTGCTCGGGCGCCTGGTCGGCTCGGATGCGCTCGGCATCGCCCTGACCCTGACCGTGTTCATGCTGGGACTTGGCCTGGGGGCGCCTCTGGTGGCACGCGTGGCCGGCGAATCCGTGCGACCTCTGCGGCTCTGGGCGGCGCTGGTGGGCGGCATCGCGCTATGGGCGCTGGCGAGCCCCTGGGCCCTGACGGCCCTCGAGCCCGTGGCCGCCGCGCCCCTGCGGCTGCTCCTGGCGACGGCCTTCCTGCTGCCTCCCACCCTGGCCATGGGCGGCACCGTGCCGGCCATGGCCCGCGTGGTCGCCGGCGCCGAACCGCGCGCCGGGCAGCGCACCGCGCGCTTCTACGCCGCCAACACCTGGGGCGCCGCCTGCGGAGCGCTGGCCGGCAGCTTCGTGCTGCTGCCGGCTCTGGGCCTGAGCCGGACCTTGATCGTCGCGGCCCTGGCCGAGGCCGCCGTGGCCCTGTGGGCCTGGCGCATGGCCCCAGCCGGTGTGCAGCCGGGCCCGCGGCCCAGAGCCCCATCCGCGCAGGCGGACCGCCCAGAGCGCAGCGCTGGCCTGGCCCGGTTGGCCTTGGCCAGCGGCCTGCTGGGCACCGCCGGGCTGTGTTTCGAGGTGCTGGCCACGCGCGCCCTGACCAGCCTGATGGGCGCCTCCACCTACGCCTTCGCCCTGGTGCTGGCGATCTTCTTGGCCGGTTTGGCCTCCGGAGCCGCCTGGACGCGCCGGCGCATGGAACGCCCGGCTCCGGTCGCGACCTGGATCGCGCTCTTGCCCTTGGCCATGACGCTCGGCTTCGCGCTGGTCACCTGGCGCAGCGGCGGTGCCAACCCCTTCGAGAGCGCCATCAACCTGGCCCCGCAGATCCAAAGCGCCCCGGCCCAGTGGGTCGCCACGGCCCTGCTGGGCTGCCTGTGCCTGCTGCCGGCCACCTGGCTGCTCGGTGCGCTGTTCCCCGCCCTGGTGCGCCGCCTCGATCCAGATCCCGAACGCGCCCAGGCCCGCATCGCGCTGCTCTACAGCACCAACGCCCTGGGCTCCGCGGCCGGAGCCCTGACCACCGCCTGGGCGCTGATCCCGGCCCTCGGGCTGCTGCGCACGTTGAGCCTGCCCTTCGTCTGCAGCGCCCTGGCCCTGGCCCTGCTGCCGGCCGAGCCCCGCCGCGGCCGTGCGGCCCTGCTCTGGTTGCTGTCGCTCGGCTCGACGCTCGGACTCGGGGTCGCCCTGGGCTGGACCGAGCGGCCCGCCGATCAGCTCTTCGCCCGCGCCGGGCCGGTCTCGACCGCCCAGGTGCGTGGCTCCCCGGATCCGGCCCTGCCGCGCTCGCTGCTGATCGAAGGCAAGGTGGTCGCCAGCACGGCCCCCATCGACCTGCGCCTGCAGATCCTGCTCGGGGCCCTGCCGGTCTGGCTGCATGGCGAGGTGCGCTCGGGCTTCGTGATCGGCCTGGGCACGGGCATGACCGCCGGCGCGCTGCTGCTCGACCCGGCCCTCGAGTCCCTCGAGGTGGTCGAGATCTCGAGCGCT
>JBIKLM010000015.1:0-23213 GCA_044359835.1 Planctomycetota bacterium | reverse complement strand
CCGAAGCGCTGCTCGGCGACTGGCCGGCGCTGGCCAAGGAACTGCTGCCCGCGGGCGCCAAGGCCGAGGCCGAACGGGCGGCCGCGGCCCGGCTGTTCGGCCCCCTGGGGCCCGCGATCGGCCAGCTGTACGCGGAGTTCACGGCCCAGGCCACCCGCGAGGCGCGCCTGGCGCGGGCCTGCGATCGCCTGGCCCTGGCCCTGTGCCGCCTGGCCTACCGGCGGGCGGGCGCCGCGGGCCTGGACGGCTTCCTGCCGGGCCTCGAGGCCCTGGACCTGTCCGAGTTCCCGCCGGCCGCCCGGCTGCTGGACGAGATCCTGGCGCTGGAGCCCGAATCTTGAGCCCCCCCCCCGCGCCGAACCCCGGAGCCCCGGGCGGCGACCCAGGAACGGTCCGCGGGGCCCGTCCTGGGAAGGCGGCGATGGCGGTCCCCGGCCAGAGCCCCCTCGGCCCCTAGGATTCGGGGTTCCCCCGGCTGGTGGGCTCCGCGAAGGGGCCCCGAGGCGGGGATCCGCCCCATGCGACGCGCCTTGCGCATCGGAATCGTGGGCCCCGAGACGGGCTTCAGCGAGCGCGCGGCACGCCTGTGCCGCACGCTCTCGGGCGTTTGGGTGGAGGTCGAAACGGCCAGCGAGCCGGTCGATGCGCCGCGCCTGCTCGAGCGCGGGGACCTGGCGCTGCTGATCCTGTCGGGCAGCGAAGAATCGGTGGAGCCGCTGCGCGACCACGTCGAGCGCCTGGGTTCGAGCACGCCGGTGACCTCGCTGCCGGCCGATCTCGGGCTGCTCGAGCTGGCGCTCCAGCAAGAGGACCAGACCGGAGGCGCCAGCGGCGACCAGCGCGAGCTGGCCCGCCTGCGGCGGCTGCTGCTGTGCGCCCGCGAGCGGGCCGAGCTCGACGAACGCCTCGAAACGGCCGCCAGCCGCTACCAGGCCGCCTTCCAGCACGCCGCGGTCGGCATGGTGCTGGTCTCCCCTTCCGGCCGCATCCTGGAGGTCAATCGGGCCCTGCCGGCCCTGCTCGGCTATCGCGCCGACGACCTGCTCGGCCACCGGCCCAGCGATTTCGCGCACCCCGACGACGTCGATCGCAGCATGCGCGAGTTCGCCAGCAGCGGACAGGAGCGCTACGAGCGCGAGAAGCGCTACCTGCACCGCGACGGGCGCGTGGTCTGGATGCACGTGTCGGTCAGCGCGGTGCTGGATCCCAAGGGCCAGCCGCAGTATTTCGTCGGCCAGCTGAGCGACATCAGCAAGCGCAAGCTGTCCGAGAACGAGAGCAACGAGAGCCGGCGCCTGGTGGAGTCGATCCGGCGCGTCCAGGCCCACTACATCAAGGGCGGCGAGCCACGGCTCCTGAACCGCGAACTCTTGCGCCAATTGGCTCTGCGCAGCAACAGCCCGGACGGCTTCCTGGCCTCGGTCGAGGTGCTGGCCAGCGGGCGCTACCGGCTGGTGATGCGCGCGGCCCTGGGCCGTTTCGAGGCGGCGCGCGGCCGCGAGGAGCGCATCGAGCGCCTGCCGGAGGCCTTCGAGCTGGCCCCGGGCAACTCGCTGCTGGGGCGCGCGCTGGCGGCCGGCGTCGCCAGCGCCCACGAGAATCCGCGCGACCTGCCTCTGGGCCTGCCCAGCGTGCCCGTGTTCCTGGATCGCATCGTGGCCATCCCGCTGGTCGGCGAGGACGGCGTGATCGGGCTGGTGGGCCTGGGCAACGGCATGCGGCCCTACGACCGCGCGCTGCTCGAGTTCCTGATGCCGCTGGTTTCGACCACCACGGGCGTGATGGCCAGCCTCGAGCAGGTCATGAAGCGCCGCCGGGCCGAGCTCGAGCTGCGCGAGAGCCAGCGCACCCTGCAGACCCTGATGGACAACCTGCCGGGCATGGCCTATCGCTGCGAGGGCGATGCCGAGCGCTCGCTCAGCTTCGCCAGCGAGGGCTGCCAGGAGCTGACCGGCTACGCGCCCGCGGACCTGATCCACAACCGCGTGCGCAGCTTCGGCGAGCTGGTCCATCCGGAGGACAAGCAGCGCGTCCAAGAGCGCATCGAATGGGCCCTGCTCGAGCGCCAGGGCTTCGAGCTGCAATACCGCATCGTCTGCGCCAGCGGCCGCGAGAAATGGATCTGGGAGCAGGGCTGCGGCGTCTACGACGCCTCCGGCACGCTGCTGTTCGTGGAGGGCTTCCTCTCGGACATCAGCGCCCAGCGCCGCGCCGAGGAGGAGCGCCTGCGGCTCGAGGCCCGCGTGCAGCAGAGCCACAAGCTCGAAAGCCTGGGCCTTTTGGCCGGCGGCATCGCCCACGACTTCAACAACCTGCTGATGGGCATCCTGGGCCATGCCGGCCTGCTGCGCCGACAGGTCGAAGCGGGCTCGCCGGCCTCTACCTCGATCGCCCAGATCGAAGCGGCGGCCCTGCGCGCGGCGCGGCTCACCGAGCACATGCTGGCCTTCACCGGCCAGAACCCGATCCATCCGCGGCCGGTCGACCTGTCGCGCTGCGTGCAGGAGAGCGCCGGGGTCCTGGCCCAACTCCTGCCGCGCGGCGTGCAGCTCGAGCAGGAGCTGGCCGCCGACCTGCCCCTGGTCGAGACCGATCCGGCCCAGCTCCAGCAGGCCCTGGTCGAGGTGGTGCGCAACTCCGCCGAAGCCCTCGAGGGCCGCAGCGGACGGATCCGGATCTCGACGCGCTTCCTGCCCGCCGACGACGAGCGCCTGAGCCAGACCACCATCGGCCCGGCCCCCGAAGGCGGCGAATTCGTGGCCCTGTCGGTGCACGACGACGGCCCGGGCATGCCCGAGGAGGTGCGCCTGCGCGCCTTCGACCCGTTCTTCACCACCAAGGGCTTCGGGCGCGGCCTGGGGCTGTCCACGGCCCTCGGCATCGTGCGCGGCCACGGCGGCTTCGTGCAGCTGCGCTCCGGTCTGGGCCGCGGCACCGAGCTGCGCATGCTGTTCCCGGTGCGCAGCGAGCCGGTGGTCGAGCTGGCCCCGGCGCCGCCGCGCGCCAGTCCGGCCAGCTCCGAACAAGGCACGATCCTGATCGTCGACGACGAGCAGCTCGTGCGCGCCGTGGCCAGCGCGCTGCTCGAGCAAGCCGGCTTCCGCGTGCTGGAGGCCCGCGACGGCCTCGAGGGTCTCGAGCTGTTCCGCCAGCACCAAGCCGAGATCCAGGCGGTGCTGCTCGACCTGTCGATGCCGCGCCTGTCGGGCGAGGAGACGCTGGTCGAGATCCGCAAGCTGCGGCCCGAGGCGCGCATCCTGCTGACCAGCGGCTTCAGCGAGCAGGAGGCCATGCATCGCATCGCGCGCCGCCGCGGCGTCTCGTTCATCCAGAAGCCCTATCGCCTGGAAGAGCTGGTCGAGCGCCTGACCCAGGTGCTCGCTTCCTGATCCCATGCGCCCGCGGCTCTGGGTCCTGGCCGGCAGCCTGGTGCTGCTGGGCGCGGTGGCGATCAGCGCCTTCCTGCCGGCCCCGGGCGTGCCGAGCCTCGGCCCCGCCGACCTGGCCGGCGACGAGTTCCGGCGCCGCCCGGAAGCGCCCCGCGAGGAGCTCCGCGGCCGGCTGCTCGGCAGCGACGGAGCGCCGCGGGCCGGGTATCTGATCCTGGGCGAGAACGCCGGGCGGCTGGTGCACGCGCGCTCCGCGGCCGACGGGTCGTTCCGCCTCGAGGCCCTGGCGCCGGGCGAGCTGGACCTGAGCCTGGTGGGCCCCGAGCTGCCCCTGTGCAGCCGGCGCGTGCAGGTCCCGAGCCCCGGCGAGGTGCAGCTGGTGCTCGACCCGCCCCTGCCGCCCCTCGAGACCACGCCCGCGATCGAACGCTCGGCCCTGGCGGGCCGCCTGACCCTGGCCTTCTCCGATCCCGCCGAGGGCTACGAGCTCTGGCTCGCGCCCCTGCCGGAGCTCGAATCCGGCGGCTTCGCCCTGAGCGGCCTCTCGGGCGCGATCGAGCGCCGGATGCGCGTCGCCGCCGGCGGCGAATTCCGCGTCGAGGACCTGGTCCACGGCCGCTACGCCCTGGCGGTGCTGCCCCCCTGGGCGGCCGGCGGGGATTGGCCGCTGCTGCTCGAGCTGGCCATCGACCATCGCGGCGAGAGCGAGCCCCTCGAGCTGACCACGCTCAGCGGCCAGGTCCTGGCGCGCCTGCTCGACCAGCGCGGCCGCCCGCTCCAGGGCGCGCGCCTCGAACTCGCCGCCGCCGGCCAGGCAGCGCGCCTGTTCCCGCCCGCCTTCTCCGGCCCCGACGGCCGCCTGCGCGCCATCGACCTGCCCCCGGGCAGCTACCGCGCCACCCTGACCGTCGGCAACGCCCGCCGCGAAACGCTGCTGCGCATCAACGCCCTGCGCAGCACCGAACTCGACCCGACGCCCCTCGACCTCGAGCGCGAACCGCCCGACAAGTAAGGCGACCGCGGTCTCCGTCGGGCCCCGGAATCTGGCCGAGCAGGTTGGCGCGCCCAGGCTGAGTCGAGCCCGAAGCCGGCGAGCCCCGGAATGCCGCTGAAGCAGCGCCTCCGGCTGGAGCAGGCTGCGAATCGATTCGCATGCCCCGGACGCCGCCGGGACCGAGCGGGCTGCCGATCGAGGCGCAGTTGGAGCGGCTGAAAAGCCGCAAGGACGGCCTGTTAGGATGCCGGGAGATGCCGCGGTTGATCGGATACTTCGTGCTCGTGATGTTGGTCGCTACGGTGCTGCAGCGGCTGCCGGGGGTCGGTGGCTGGTTTCGGGGGCTGTTCGGCTTTTATCTGACGCTACTGCTGGTGGCGGCGGTCGGCGGGTGGGCCGCGGAGCGCTGGCGGCGGCGGCAGCGCTTGGAGCGCGAGCTGGCCCGGCTGCGGCAGGTGGATACGCCGCACAACCAGGGCAAGCTCGGGGCCCTGCTGCTCGCCCATGGGCGGGTTCAGGAAGCCCTGGCGCCGCTCGAGACGGCGCTCCGGGCGGAGCCCGAGCGCGCCGAATGGCCCTATCGGCTGGCGGAGGCGCGCGAGCGGCTGGGCCAGCCCGAGCAGGCCTTGCAACACCTGGCGCGCGTGGCGGCCCTGGATCCCGAATACGGCTACGGCGCGGTGCCCCTGGGGGAGGCGCGCGTGCGGCTGGCCCTCGGGCAGGCGGAGGCGGCCTTGGAAGCCCTGCGGCGCTTCGAGCTCGGCGCGGGCCCCACGCCCCACAGCCAGTGCCTCGCCGCGCGGGCCCTGCGGGCGCTCGGCCGATTGGCGGAGGCCCGCCAGCGCCTGGAGGAGGTGCCGAAGCTGTACGCGAGCCTGCCGGCCTTCCGCCGCAAGCAGGAGCGCGCCTGGCTCTGGCGCGCGCGCCTCGGCCGCTGCTGAGCCGCGCGGCCGGTTGCACGAGTCTCCCGGCCCCCGGGAGGACTTCTGGGGAGCCGCGGAGCCCGAGGCGCGTGCCCCTCAGCGCCGGCGTTCGTCCGCCCGCGGCGATGCCTCGGCCCCGGGCGCCTGCGACCCGCCGCGGGCGCTGGCCGCATGGGCCTCCCGGCGTCCCGCCGCCAATTCGCCCCACAGGGCATCGAGGGGCTGTTTGGTCACCTCGCCGCCGGCGCGCTCGTAGCCGAGGCGCCAGCCGCGGATCGCTTCGATCGCCGCGTGGTCCAGGTGGTCCACGTCGAACGAGAGCCGCAGGCGACGTCGCGGCGGCAGGCTCTCGAGCTGGTTCATCAGCATGGGCACCGCCAGGAAGCTCAGGCTGCCGCGGATGGTCACCTCGAGCTGCTCGCCCACCTCGCGGCTCTTCAGCTCCACCTGGGTGATCCGGCGCAGCAGCATCAGCAGCGCCAGACCGATGCCCAGGCCTACGCCCCAAAGGAGGTCGATGAAGACCACGCCCAGAATCGTGACCGCATACAGGATCGCCTCGTTGAACCGGGCCAGTCGGACGATCTCCTTGGGCTTGACCAGCTTCAAACCGACCATCACCAGCAGGGCCGCCAGCACGGCGCGCGGGATCAGCCCCAGGAAGGAGGCGAACGCGGTCACGAGCACCAGCATCCAGACGCCGTGCAACACAGCCGACAGGCGCGTCTGAGCCCCCGATGAGATGTTGGCCGTGCTGCGCACGATCACGCCGGTCACCGGCAGGCCGCCGAAGCAGCCGCTGGTGATGTTGCCGAGCCCCTGGGCCCACAGCTCGCGATTCAAGTTGGCGCGCGGGCCGCCATGCAGCTGATCCGTGGCCACGGCGCACAGCAGCGATTCCGCGCTGGCGATGAAGGCCAGCGCCAGCGCCGCGCTGACCAGGGTTTGGACCTCGGCGGCGCCGAAATCGGGCCAATCGAAGCGCGTCAAGAGGTCGGGCGGCACTTCGATCAGCGGCGGCGCCTGCGGCAGCCAGGCCCCGATGCCAGTGCCGATGGCGATCGCGAACAGGGAGCCCGGCACCAAGCGCACGCGCTTGGCGAGGAACCGATCCCAGGCCCACAGCAGCGCCAGGGTGCTGAAGCCCACGATCATCGCACTGCGGTCGGCATTCGAGAAAGCCTCCGGCAAATGGACTAGGTTGAGCAGCGCGGAAGGCTGGGGGCTGCTGCCGAAGAGCACCTGGATCTGACCCAGGGCGATCACCACGCCGATGCCGCCGAGCATGCCCTGCAGCACCGCTGGCGAGATGGCCATCGCGGCGCGGGCGACCCCGGCCAACCCGGCCAACACCTGGAATCCGCCGCCGATCACGACCACGGCGCAGGCGCCGGGCAGGCCGAGCTGCTGGATCAGCCCGTAGACGATCACGCTCAATCCGGCGGCCGGGCCGCTGACCTGCAGGGGCGCCCCGCCCGCCAGGCCGACCACGATGCCGCCGACGATCGCCGCCACCAACCCGGCTCGGATCGGCGCGCCCGAGGCCACCGCGATGCCCAGGGAGAGCGGCAGCGCCACCAGGAACACGACCAGGGAGGCCAGCAGGTCGCCGAGCCACCTCGAGCGGCGGGCGGCGGCCTGGGTCGGTTTGTCCATGGGGCTTGGGGCTTCAGACACCCCCGGCCAGATCTTCGATCGCCGGCCGCCCGGAGGCGAACAAAAAAAGGGCGCTCCGCTCTTCCTTGGGGGTCGAATGCGATCGGCCGGGTCGGATGCGATCGGCCCGCCTACCCCGCAGGACCGCAGGGAGCCCTGGACCTCTGCCTGCGATCGCGACGCCACCACTCCGGTGGGCGGCTCGGTCCAGCGGGGTGCGCGAGGACCTCAGGGCTCCAGAGCCGAGAGCCCGGCCGGTGCGTTTCGGGCTTCACCCTGGAAGGTGCGCCTCTTCGCCTCCAGCCCTCGGAATTCCCACGATCCGCCTGGGGCAGACCGCCGCGGACTCTGGGCTCCGAGAAAACCAACGCGCGAATCAACGCGCGAATCAGCGCGCGAATCAGCGCGCGAATCAGCGCGCGAATCGGTCCGTGGCGCGCACCAGGGCCGCGGTGATGCCGGGCTCGTTGGCCGAATGCCCCGCATTGGGCACCACCTCGAGGCTCGAGCCGGGCCAAGCCCGGTAGAGCTCGAAGGCGCTCCTGGCCGGGCAGACCACGTCGTAGCGGCCCTGCACGATGTGCCCCGGGATGCCCGCGAGGCGGCCCGCCTGGGCCAGCAATTGCCCATCCTGCTCGAACCAGCCGCCGTGCACGAAGTAGTGGCACTCGATGCGCGCGAAGGCCAGCGCAAAGTGGTCCTCGGCGTTGACGGCGTAGTCCTCCGGCTTGGCCTCCAGGTACGAAGTCTTGCCCTCCCACACGGACCAAGCCTTGGCCGCCGCCAGGCGCAGCGCCGGATCCGCATGGGTCAAGCGCCGATGGTAGGCGCTCATCAGATCGCCGCGCTCGGCCGGCGGGATCGGAGCCAGGTACTCCTCGAAGGCTTCGGGGAACAGCTCGCTGGCGCCCTGCTGGTAGAACCAGGTCAGCTCGCTGCGCCGCAGCAGGAAGATGCCGCGCAGCACGAGCTCCAGCACGCGCTTTGGGTAGCGCTGGGCGTAGGCCAGGGCCAGGGTGCTGCCCCAGGAGCCGCCGAAGACCTGCCAGCGCTCGATCCCGAGCCGCTGGCGGATGCGCTCGATGTCCTCGACCAGGTGCCAGGTGGTGTTGGCGCCGAGCTCCGCGTGCGGCAGGCTGCGGCCGCAGCCGCGCTGGTCGAAGTTGATGATGCGATAGCGCGCGGGGTCGTGGAAGCGCCGCAGGCGCAGGGAGCCGCCGCCGCCCGGCCCGCCGTGCAGCACGATCACCGGCTTGCCGTCCGGGCGCCCGCACTGGTCGACGTACAGGCGGTGGCCGTCGCCGACCTCCAGGTGGAAGCTGTCGAAGGGCTCGATCGGGGGATACAGCTCGGTTCGCTCGGGGCTCTGCATGGCCCCCATCGTGCCATCGGCCGGCGCGGCGCTCAAAGCGCGCGGCCCTCCGCGGCGGCGCACAGGTCGGTCCACAGCTGGCGCACGTGTTCGGCCTCGGTCAAGAGCTGACCGATCGACACCCGCACCATCCAGCGCCCCTCGAGCTG
The DNA here is from genome assembly GCA_044359835.1 of Planctomycetota bacterium. Classification (GTDB taxonomy): domain Bacteria; phylum Planctomycetota; class UBA1135; order UBA1135; genus JBIKLM01. Next base: position 14,730 of record JBIKLM010000015.1, on the reverse strand, counting down.
GGCCGGCGTGACCCAGGCCCGGCCGCTCTGGTGCAGGCGCTCGACCCAGGCCAGGGTGTGGCGATCGAGCGCTTCCCCGGCGAGGCCGGCCGGCTCGTGGCGCAGGCAGACCGTCTGCAGCGGCACGGGCGCCAGCACGCGCCAGCCGGGCGCGCTGCGCGCCTGGTCGGCCAGCCAGCGGGCGTTGTGAAGGTCGCGCCGCAGGCGCGCGCGCAGGCGCTCGGCCCCGTGGGTGCGCAGCAGGCTCCACAGCTTGAGCGCCCGGAAGCGCCGGCCGAGCGGGATGCCCCAATCGCGGTAATTCTTGACCTCGCGGTCCTGGCTCGTCTGCAGATAACTCGGGTTGGTGCTCATCACGCGCACCAGATGCTGGCTGTCGCGCACGTAGTACACCGAACAATCGAAAGCCGCCCCGAGCCACTTGTGGGGGTTCAGCACCAGCGAGTCGGCGGCCTCGATGCCCGCCCACAGGGGCCGGCACTCGGGCAGCAGCATGGCCGAGCCCGCCATGGCCGCGTCGACGTGCAGCCACAGGCCGTGTTCGCGCGCCAGGTGCGCACAGGCCGCGATCGGATCCATGGCCGTGGTGGTGGTCGTGCCGCAGGAGGCCACCACGGCGCAGGGCACGCGCCCCGCGGCGCGGTCGGCCAGGATCGCGCGCTCGAGGTCCGCGGGATCGAGCGCGTAGGCGCCGTCCACGGCGATGCGGCGCACGAAGTCGCGCCCGAAACCGGCCAGCAGCGCGGCCTTATCGACCGAGCTGTGGGCCTGGTCGCTGACGTACACGCACAGGGGCGCCGCGCCGGCTTGCAGGCCGCCGCGCGCAGCCCCGTGGGCGCTGCTGCGCTCGCGGGCCGAAATCAGCGCCACCAAGCTGGCGCTCGAAGCCGTGTCCTGGATCACGCCCTCGAAGGTCGCCGGCAGCCCGAGCAGTTGCCGCAGCCAGTCCGTGGCGCGCTCTTCGAGCTCGGTCAGGGCCGGCGCCGCGGCCCAGTTGAGGCCCAGCACGCCCAGGCCGGTCGAGAGGAAATCCCCCAGCACCGAGGCCAGGTCGCCGTTGCTCGGGAAATAGGCGAAAAAGCGTGGATGCTGCCAGTGTGAAAGGCCCGGCAGCAGCGCGCGCTCGAGGTCCGCCAGCACCGCTTCGAAGCCCTCGGGCCCTTCCGGCGGCACGGCGGGCAGCTGGGCCAGCACCTCCCCCGGGCGCAGGGCGGAGCGCACGGGCTGCCCCGGCGCCGCCGCCCGATAGTCCGCGATCCAGTCCACCACGCGGTGGGCCAGGCGGCGGAACTCCTCGGGATCCATGCTGAGCGGGCCTTCGGCTTGCATGCTCCGACTCTACTGCCGGAGCGCGGCGCAAGAGAGCTGCGCGCGGCAGGGCCCCTGGCCCGCTCGGCGTGAAGCGCCTGCTCGTCCTCGGCCGGGCCGAGGGTCCCCGCGGGCGCGGGTCTGCGCAGCCGGCCCGGCCTGGGCTGTCCGCGCTGCCGTCAGGCCGGCCCTGCCGCCCGTCCCACGCACCCCGCCCTTGGCGCTGCCCGCTCCGCGATCGCCGAGCGAAGGCGCGCTTCAGCCTTCGCGCGCCAGGGCTTCGAGCAGCGGCTGGATCACGGCCAGAACCGCCAGGGCGTCGCCGGTCGTGCGGCGCATCAGCAGGAAGGCGCCGTAGCCCAGCTCGAAATCCACCAGCGGATAGGCGCCGAAGGCCCCCGGCGAAGAGACCAGGCGCGGCTCGCCCGCGGGCCCCACGCGCTCGCGCCACAGGCCGACGCCGTAGCCCGCCGCGCTCGGGAGGGGCGTCGAGCCGATCGGGGCGCCGCCGGTTTGCTCGGCCAGCTGGGCGCGCAGCGCGTCGGTCGAGAGGATCGGCTGGCCCAGCAGAGCGCCGCCGTCCAGGGTCAGGGCCAGGACCGGCGCGTAGTCGAGCAGCGTGCCCATGCCGCCGCCGGCGATGCGCGGATTGAGGGTCGACCCGAAACCGTCGAGCGCGTAGGTCGAGGGCCCCAGGGCCGCGATCAGGTCCGCGGCTTGCCAGGCTTCGAAGCCCTGGCCGACGATCTTTTCGATCGCCGCCCCCGCGGCGTGCATCGAGACGCCGCCGTACTTGAACAGGCTGCCGGGCGCGTCGGGCAAGGGCCCGAGCCCGATGGCGGCGCCGCAGGCCTGCAGCGTCGACGACTCGTCGCCGATGCAGGCGGCCTGGGCCGGCAGGCCGGAGGTGTGCGCGAAGGCCTGGCCGAAGGTGATCGTCGCCTTGGGGCCCCCGAAGGTCGGCAGCCATTCGGACAGGCGCGAATCGAGGCCGACTTGGCCCTGGTCGACGAGCCGCATCAGCGCCAGGCCCGAAATCCACTTGGTCGCCGAGGCGTAGGGCACGCGGCTGGTCAGGCCGATGTCGCCGAAGGCCACGCTGTGCTGCACCCGGCCGTTCTGGACGAAGCACAGGGCCAGCCCGTCGTTGAAGGGCCAGGCGTCGGAAAAGGCCTTCAGGGCCGCGTCGAGCGCGGTCGTGTCGTAGGTCGGCGCCGCGGAGCGCACGCGCCGGGCCAGGCTGTTCGAAATGGCGCCGATGCCGCCGGGCGCAGCCGGGTCGAGCAGCACGGCCGCGGCGTACAGCTCGAGTCCTTCGAGGGCCGGGTTGTCGGGCACCGCCAGCCGCGCCGTGGCCCGGCCCGCCCCATCCAGGACGCCGCTGAAGCCCGACAGCCCGGGGCCGCCCCCCAGCGTGGCCAGGAGCAGCTCATCCAGGTCCAAACCGATCAGCCCCGCGGGTGTCGAAATCCCCTGCCAGGTGCCCAAGGACAGGGCCAGCGCGTAGGGCGAGCCCGAGCGTCCAGGGGCCGAGAGCTCCAGCACGGCGTTCTGCCCGCGGCGCCAGGGTCCCTCCGAGAACAGCCCGAGCTCCTGGGCGGGCGCGGCGAGGGCTGGGCCCCCGGCCAAGCCCGCCGCCAGCAGCAGACCCAGGGAGATCGTCGGGGGGAGCAAGCGGAGAAGGCTCGACATCGGCATAGGGAGGGTTGCGGCCTGGATCGGTCTGGGCGAACCGCCAGCAACCGGCGAGCCGCGCCCGGGTCGCGCACCAGCCCTACCACGGACCTGCTTTTCCTGCTGCGGATGCCGCTCGCCCCACACTCCCCCAGTCCCCGGCTTGTCGGGCTCCACGGCGCAGAACCGCAGTCCCGAGCGCGATCTCGATCCCGCAGCCCCGGAGGCCTCCCTGGACCTGCACGAACGCGTGGGTTCGCCCCTGCGCCCATGCGCTCGTGCACCCCCGCGCGCCGGGCTGGCTCCGTCTGGCTTGCCCCCCTGGCTTGCCCCCCCCGGTTCTGGTCTGCTCTCCGGCATGAAGCTGATCCGTTTTGGCCCGCGCGGCCACGAGCGCCCCGGCGTCCTCTTGCCCGGCGGCCAGCGCATCGATTGCAGCGCCTTCGGCGAGGATTGGAACGAAGCCTTCTTCGGCACGGGCGGCCTGGCGCGCCTCGCGGTCTGGCTCGAAACCGAGGCGCGCCACCTGCCCCGGGTAGCCCCCGAGCAGCGCCTGGGGCCCTGCATCGCGCGCCCCTCCAAGATCGTCTGCATCGGCCTCAACTACCTGGACCACGCCCGCGAGACCAAGTCCGAGCTGCCCAAGGAACCGGTGCTGTTCTTCAAGTCCACCACCGCCTTGGCCGGCCCCAACGACGACCTGGTGCGCCCGCGGGGCAGCACCAAACTCGACTGGGAGGTCGAGCTGGCCGTGGTGATCGGCCGCGAGACCCGCTACGTCGAGCCCAACGCAGCGCTCGAACACGTGGCCGGCTATTGCCTGCACAACGACTATTCCGAGCGCGCCTTCCAGAAGGAGCGCAGCGGCCAATGGGTCAAGGGCAAGAGCTGCGACGGCTTCGCCCCCTTGGGCCCCTTCCTGGCCACCCGCGACGAGCTGCCCGACCCCCAGGCCCTGCGCCTGTGGCTCTCGGTCAACGGCCAGACCATGCAAAACGGCACCACCTCCCAGATGCACGTCGGCGTCGCCGGCCTGGTCAGCTACATCAGCCAATTCATGACCCTGCTGCCCGGCGACGTGATCTCCACCGGCACCCCCGCCGGCGTGGGCCTCGGCTTCGACCCGCCCCGCTACCTGCAAGACGGCGACCGCCTCGAACTCGGCATCGACGGCCTCGGCACCCAGCAACAGACCATCCTGCCCGCCCGCTGAAAGGCTGAAAACCGCATCGATTCGGACGGCGCCAGAGACACCGATCCAGCTCCCAGGTGCCGTTGGCCCCAGCCCTGCGGCGGCCACAGGGGCTCGCAAGCCCGCCTAACGAAGCTCGACGAGGGTCAATCCCCCAGGCAATACGTCCAGAGCTACCCGCGCACCCGCCAGCCCCTGCTCACCAGAACCCCCGTCCCAGAGCCACTGGCCGACCGGGACCAGGTCGACACGACAGGGCCGCCCGCGGCAGACCAGAATTTCTTGCACAGCCGCCCGCCGCTGAGCACCCGGCTGGACCTCGCCCTCCTGAGGAGAATCCAGCAGACTGTAGAGGTTGAGCACATAACGATCCATCCCCAGGCGCTTGCTGGCCGAGGCCGGCCGGATCTCGATGGCGCCCCATTCGCCCAGCTCCAACTCGACTCGAGCCTGGATGCCCGGCAGGACCGAAATCAGCGGGCAGCCGTCGGAGGGCAAGTCCAGCCCACCGGATGATTGAAAGTGCACCACGTAGATGCCCGGGTCCACGCAAGGCAATCGAGCGACTGGATAGTCGCTGGCACGCAAGGCGGTCCTCAACTGCCTTCCCTGCCCATCGCGCGGATATAAGGTCAGCACCCCGATCTCGGCCTCTGGCTTGACCTGCAGGGGACGAGCGAACCCTTCTCGGAACAGGACCTCGACGGCTCCTTGAACCTGGGGCATCGGCTGCAACTCCAACGGAACCTGGGCCAGAGGCTCATCCAGAACGATCCGCTTTGGCTCTGCCGTCACGTTGGTGGGCAGGTAACCGGGAAGGGTCACACCCAGGAACTGGGGTCCTGGGAGGTGGACCGGATCGTAGTGGATCCACAAGAGCGAGAGGACCCCGTCGACCGACCTGGCCCTTGCGTAGGGGCCGCCGAGCCAACGCAGCGGCGGGGAGAATCCGCTCACCAGCGAGGTTCCGGGTAACTGTTGCGCCCCCAGGTAGGATTGTCCCAGGCGATAGCACGACGAGGCCTTGAAGTAGTCGATGTCGGAAGGGATGAGTTCCAGACCAAGGACGGGGTACAAAACCACCTCCACGGGACCCGATTCGCTGCCGATATCGACCCCCTTCGGGCCAGAGGTCCCCGACGAACTGTAGCCCCACAGGGTATAGCCAGCGTTCGTGAGCAGACCGGGGACCTGGAAGCTGCCATCCATTCCTGCCTCCACACGGCCGCCGATCCATGGCGGCAATCCGAGCAGTTCCTCCAGCCCAGCGGGTACCCCCCCCGATCCAGCAGCGAAGTAGAACACCTGTCCTTGGCTCGGTATGGACGAATCGACTCCCGGAACCAGCCTGCCGACCACGGTGCGCCCTGGGCTCAGCTCGACCTGCAGGACATAGTCGCCTGTGGTTGCATCCAGGCGCAGTTCATCGATCGACTCCACGAAGGCCTGCCCGACCAGTCCAGCGCAAGCGGCGCCCACCTCGAGGGGCACCGGGTCGAGCTGCGTCCTGAAGGCAGGTGACCCATCGGCATTTCCCCGTTCGAGCAGCACGGCGCGCCAGTCGAACTCCATGGAGCGCATCCGAACCAACGCACTCGACAAGTCGACCTGCCCGCCAGCAGCGACCAGCTCGATCCGCAGGCCGGGAACTCGGGGCAGTTCATCCCCTCCGACGATGCTCGATCCCTGCGGGGCTCGTTGCCGCTCGGCAGCCGTCCTGACCGCAACCGGTTCCTCCCGACCCTCCCTCCCTCCCCGCTCCGGAAGAGTCGCCCCTCGATCCCCTTCGTCAGCGCTGTGGCTGCCAACGATCCAGACGATCCCGAGAAGTGCCAGACACGCCGCAATCAGAAACGTGCCACGCATAGACGCACCCATGGACATGAACAGGTATGACCAGAATCGGTGGATGAGGTTCTCAGAATGGATCCAGCGAACCCGTGGTGCTCGTCATCACGCGAGACCACGAATTCACAAGGGGGAAATAGATCCGCCACAGGGTCGAGGCTACACCACACCAAGCCGTTTCGAAAGCCTCCGACACACCGCCGTCCCCGCGCTCAGCGAACACCCCAGGAACGGCCGGTCGCGGTCAGGTCGATAGGGGGCCCTGGCGAGGCGGCTGGGGCTTCGGCCGGCTCGCTTCAGGGTGGGCGAAGGGAGCAGGCCGTTTGGCGGTCAGGATAGGATCGCCAGGGCGGCGCTGGCGATGCGCTCGGCTTCGCTGCGGGTCAGGTCGGCGAACAGGGGCAGGCGCACGATGCAGTTGGCGGCGTGCAGGGTCTTGGGCAGGGCGTGGGGGTCGCTGCGCAGGACTTCGATGGCGAAGGGCGAGGCGTGCAGGGGCTGGAAGTGGAAGGTGGCCGAGATGCCCTGGGACTTGAGGCCCGAGAGCAGGCGCTCCTGCAGGGCCGGCGATTCGCAGACCACGTAGTAGATGTGGGCGTTGTGGACCGCGCCCGGGGGCACCCAGGGGCGGCGCAGCAGGCCGCGGGCTTCGAGCGGCGCCAGGGCCTGGTGGTAGAGCTCCCAGTTGTCGCGACGGCGTTGGGTCAGCTCGCTCAGGCGTTCGAGCTGGACCTCGAGCACGGCGGCCAGCAGGTCCGAGAGCACGTAGGAGCCGCCCGCAGAGACCCAGGTGTACTTGTCGACCTCGCCGCGCAGGAAGGCTTTGCGGTTGGTGCCTTTTTCGTGGGCGATCTCGACGCGCCGCGCCAGGGTTTCGTCCTTGAGCAGCAGCGCGCCGCCTTCGCCGCCGGAGGTCACGTTCTTGGTCTCGTGGAAGGACAGGCAGCCCGCGTCGCCCAGGGTGCCGAGCCAGCGGCCGTCCAGGGTCGAGCCGATCGCTTGGGCCGCGTCCTCGAACAGGAACACGCCGGCCTGGCGGCACAGGGCGCCGAGCGCGGCCATGTCGGCCGGGATGCCGGCGTAGTGCACCGGCATGATCATGCGGGTCTTCGGGCCGATGCGCTTGGCCACGTCGGCGGGATCGAGATTCAGGTGGCGCTCGTCGATCTCGGCGAAAACCGGGCGCGCGCCGCGCTGCACCACGGTGTTGGCCATCGAAACGAAGGCGAAGGACGGCAGGATCACCTCGTCGCCCGGGCCGATGCACAGGGCCGTCAGCAGCACCTCCATGGCCTGGGTGGCGTTGGGCGTCAGCACCACGAAGGGCGCGCCGCTGAGCTCGGCCAGGCGCTGCTCGACGCGCGTGCCGATCGGGCCGTTGCCGACGGTTTGGCCAGCGCGCAGAGCCGCCGCCGCGGCGCGGATCTCGGCGGCTCCGAAGGACGGACGGGTGAAAGGGATCTTCAAAGGTCGCCGACGCAGGGCGGCGAGAGGCTAGCAGCGCGGGCAAGGCGGCCGAACGGCCTCGCTCGGCGTTGGCCCGGCGAATGGCGGGCGCAGCCGCCGCTGAACCGGACAGGCCGGCCCGGGCTTGGTTGGGCCTGGGAAGCGGCGCTCAGGGCCCTTCCGGGGGCTCCCATCGGCCGGGGCCCGGGCGGGCTGGAGGCGGAGGATCGAAGGGGTGCCAGGCCGGGGGCTCGGGCTGGCCGCCGGAGACCGTGCGGGGGGTCAGCAGGCGCTCGACGAAGGCCAGCAGCTCGGCCGGCCGCACGGGCGCGGGCAGGCGCGGCGCGGGCAGGCCCACGCCGGCGCCGAGCTGGCCGATGCGCGTGCCGTGGATCGCCTGGGCCTCGCCGGAAAGGCGCAGCCATTCGTAGCCGGGCGCCCCCGCGAAGTCCTCGATCAGCAGCGCCTCCGGAACCTGGCGACCGAGGGAACGGCGGGCTTCCGCCAGGCTGCCGGCGCGCTCGACCTGGTGCCCGGCTTCGGCGAGCACCTCGGCGGTCAGTTCGCTGTCGGGCCCGCCGACCAGCAGCAGCCGGGCGCGGCGCGGCGGGGCAGCCTTCGGGGCAGGCATCGGAGCAGGCGGCGGGGTCGGAGCGGAGGCCGCGGGAGCCGGGGCCAGCGGCGATTCCAGCGCATCCGGGCGCTGCGCGGAGGCGCTCGGGGCCGCGGCCGCCGGAACCCCGGAGTCCGCCGGACCGAGCGGCCAGGCCAGGGCGCGCCAGGCGCCCTGCGGGGCGCGCAGATCGCGGCGGCGCAGCGGGCTGTATCCGCGGGCGTCCGGTTCAGCGCCGTGATCCCGGAGGTCCTGCGGGGCTGCCGAGGCCCGCGGCGGCAAGCTCAGCGCCAGACAAAGCCAGGACTGGCCGCGGCGCTGCCGCACAGAGAGGCGCGCCCTGCGCCGGCTGCGGCCGACGGCCTCGCCGCGCTGCTCGAGCCAGGGCCCGCACAGGGCCAGCAGCAGGGCCTGCTCCACGGCCCGCTCCGGCCAGTGGCCCGCCAGGCTGGCGGGCAGGCGCAGCTCCAGCTCCAGCTGGCGCTCGTGCAGCCAGGGGCGCAACAGGTCCACCAGGCCGACGAGGCGCGGGGCCAGGTCCTGGGGCAGGGGGAGCTCGCCCGCCGGCCGGGCCAGCTCCGCCAGGCAGCGCAGCAGCGCCACGGCGTGCTGGCTCTCCTCGGTCACCAGGCGCAGGTTGTCGCCGTTGCTGGCGGCGCTCGGGCGGCGCGCAGCCAGCTCGGCCAGGCCGGAGACCGCCAGCAGCGTGTTGGAGAGCTTGTGGACCAGCGGACCGACCAGGGAGCACACCAGGGCCTGGCGCAGGTTTTCGCGCGCGCTGCGGTCGGTTGCGCTCCCATCCATGGAGGACATGGCTGCGGGCCAGTATCGCCGGGAAAGCGCGCCGGCGAGCGCGAAAAGCGGCGCGGGAACGGGCTGCGGAGGGCGGCGCGCCGCGGGCGCCGGGGCCGGGGGCCGGGGGCCGCGGCGTATCCTGGGCCGCGATTCCCCCGGGATCGCCCTGGATGAAGCGCTCGACCGTTTTGCTCCTGGCCCTGGTGGCCCTGCTGGCGCAGATCCTGACCATCCATCAGGACAGCTCGGGCCAGCTCGGGCCGCCGGCGGATCGGGTCCACACGGCCTTCCGCCTGGGCCGCGCGCTGGTGCGCGAGGGCCTCTTGAGCTTCCGCGCCGGCGGCCAGCCCGCGGAGTCCTACCCTTCCTGGGCCTGGGTCGGCTATTCGGCCCTGATCGAGCGCCTGGGTCTCGCGCCGACCCTGGCGGCCCAGGTGCTGGCGATCGGCTGCGCGCTCCTGGCCATGCTGGTGCTGTCGCGCTTCAGCCCCGACCGATTGGCGGGGGTGATCGCGCCGCTGCTCTTGGCCGTGTGCGGGCCCCTGGCGGCCGCGGCCGGCGGCGGCACGGAGTTCGCCCTGGAAGCCCTGCTGGCGGTCAGCGCCTTGCTGGCCTTCGAGGCGGGCTCGCGCCGCGGCCTGGCGCTGCTGTTGTGTTTCGGCCTCTTGGTGCGTCCCGAGGGCGCGCTGATGGTGCTGATGCTGGGCGCGATGTCGCTGTCCTCGCGCTTCAAGCGGCGCGCGCCCGGCGAGCCCCTGCCGCCGCAAGCGCGCCTGGGCCTGTGGCCCTTCGCGCTGCCCGCGGCCCTGTGGGCCCTGCAGGCCTTGCTGCGTCAGAGCTGGTACGGCGCGCTGCTCTCCCCCACCCAGGCTCTGCTCGTCGATCCCGCTTGGGAGCGCACGGGGCTCGGCCTGCGCTACCTGGCCGAGGGGCTGATCGGCTCGGGCGGCCTGGCGCTCGGCGCCGTCGCGCTCTTGGCTCTGCTGCTCGGCCGGCAGACGCCGCGCGGGCGGCGCGCCCTGGCTTTGGGCCTCGGCTGGTGCGCATTGGTCGTGCTCGAAGGCGGCGACGACCTGCCCTTCTGGACCGCCCTCGCCCCGGCCGCCCCGCTGCTGTTCGTGGCCGTGCAGGAGGCCCTGATCCGCGCCATCGACGGCCAGGCCAGCTGGCCGCGCCGCGCCGCCTGGGGCCTGTTCTTCGCCGGGCTCGGGGCCAGCCTGCTGGCGAGCAAACTGCCCGCAGACCTCGGCCCCCTGCCCCTCGAGCGCCTGCAGCGCGCCTGGTTCTACGGCCAACCGCCGGATCCCTACCCGCTGGCCTCGGGGCCGGCCCGCCTGGGCCTCGGCGCGCGCATCAACTTCGACGAGCGTCTGCGCGCCATCGGCGTGTTCCTGCGCGACGAGGTCGAGCCCAGCCGCACGATCCTGACCCCCTGGCCGGGCGCGATCGGCTACCTGACCCGCGGGCGCGCCATCGACCTGCTCGGCCGCGCGCAGCCGATCGCCGGAGGCTCGCGCACCCTCTCCTGGTCCGGCCGGCAGCGGGTCGACCTGCTGGCGGCGCTTGCGGCGGAGCCCGACTACATCCTGCCGGTGGTTGCCGGTGGCGAACGGCCGCCCTTGATGCGCGAGGTGCTGCTCGAATGGAACGAGCATTTCGACCTCGAGCCGGCCTCGAAGGAGCGTTTCGAGCGCCTGGCCGCGGTGCTGCGCAACTACGAGGTGATCTCGGTGCGCGTGCCCAAACACAGCCGCGAGCCGCGCCTGCCCTCGTCGCAGCCGGCCACGCTGCTGCGCCATCGGCGCCTGGGCGAATCGCCGGAGCTCGAGCTGCAGGCCAGCGCCGGCCGCGTGGCGGTGCAAGTCAAGCACGGCGGCCACGGCCAGATGATCGACCTCGAGATCAGCGCCCGCGACCGCAGCGGTCAGCGCTACAACCTGACCCCGACCGGCGACTTCTCGACCAGCGCCAACGTGCATGCGCGCACCGGCCTGTGGCTGCCGAACACCGGCAACCGTGCGATCCGCCTGTTCGACGCCCACTGGCCCAAGGACCTCGACCTGGTGGAGTTCAGCGCGGTGCTGAGGAACCCCGGCAGCCAGGACGAAGCCAGTTTCAGCCAGGTCTCCGCGGAGCGCCGCATCGAGCTGCGCTGAGTTCTTCTCGCGCTTCGAAGCAGCGTGTGTACGAGCGAGCGCCGGGAGTTGCCGGCACGCCCGCAGACAGACCTGGAAAAGCGGCTGTCCTGAGGTTTGAGAGGGTCCTGCCACCGGCCAGCGCTGCCAGGAACGCTGCTCCCCTCCATGAGGGGAATCCCCCCCCGAACAGGCGCCCGCAAGGCCCTGGAGGTCCAGAGCCGGGAGCGGAGCCGGGAGCAGAGCCGGCGCGCTTGCGGCCCTTCGACGAGAGTGCCCCTTTTCGCTTCCAGCCGCCCGAAATCCCACGAAACGCCTTTGCCAGATTCCTTCGATCCTCCGGAGGATCGAAAAAAACTGCACGGGGCGGAGCCGCCTCTGGCGGCTCCGCCCCGTGATGGCTCAGCCGAGGCTCAGCGCGGGCTCACTTGATGTCGTAGCGCTTGAGCTTGCGATACAGCGTGCTCTTGCCGATCTTGAGCAGGCGCGCGGCGGCCAACTTGTCGCCTTCGGTCTCCTCCAGGGCGCGCAGCAGGGCGATCTTCTCGAAGTGCTCGAGGCTGATCTCTTCGCTGGGCGGCTTGGCCTCGGCGGCCGGCTGCTTGGGATCCGGGAAGCGGCCGGGCAGGTGCGTGCCGGCGATCTTTTCGCTGCGCGGCCGGTGCGGGGCCAGGTTGTCCTGGGCCACCAGCTTGGCCTGCAGGTCGCGCAGCGCCTGGGGCAGCTGCTCGACGTCGATGATCGGGCCCTTGGCGACCGAGCAGGCGCGCTCGATGGCGTGCTCGAGCTCGCGCACGTTGCCCGGCCAGACGTAGTTCTCGAGCACCCACAGGGCGTTGTCGGTGAACTCCGGGGTGCCGAGGGCGGCGCCGTGGCGGGCCAAGAAGTGCTGCGCCAGCACGGGCACGTCCAGCAGGCGGTCGCGCAGCGGCGGCAGGCGCAGGACCTGGGTCGAGAGCAGGCGATGGAGCTCGGGCGAGAACTTGCCGGCGTCGAGCTGCTGCTCGAGCTCGCGGCCGCTCGAGCACAAGAGGCGCACCTTGAGCTTTTCTTCGCGCTTGCCGCCGGCCTTGCGGGTCTTGCCGACGGTCAGGTATTCGAGCAGTCGGGTCTGCAGCTCGGCGGGCAGCGCATGCACGTCGGCCAGATACAAGCTGCCCTTGTGGGCCTGCTGGATCAGGCCGGGGCGCTCGACTTCCACGCCCGGGCCCTTGGCCTGGCCGAACAATTCGGCCTCCAGGCGCTCGGGAGCGATCGAGGCGCAGCCCAGCATCACGAAGGGGCCGGCGCGGGTGGCGCCGAAGTGCAGCGCGCGGGCGGTGCGCTCGCGGCCGGTGCCCGGCTCGCCGATCAGCAGCACCGGCGTGTCCTCGCTGGAGAGGCGCAGCACCGTGGTGCGCAGCTCGCCGATCTGCGGGCTGATGCCCAGCAGGCTCGAGGGGTGGAACGCATAGCGGGCCGCTTCGATCAGCGGACCGACCTCGCGGCGCGGCGCGCCCTCGGGCGCGTCCAGCGGGGGCCGGCGCGCGGCGTCGTAGGCCAGCACCACGCGGAAGCCGCGGTCGGCGTGCAGGGGCCGCGCCATCAGCGGCACGACCGAGGCGACCAGGCGGCGCTCCTCGCGGCCGCCGACGGCCGCCAGGTCGAAGCGGAAGCCCTCGCGCGGCTCGGTGCGCGCGTCGCGCACGTAGGCTTCGATGCCCGTGCCGACGGCGAGCTGTCCCAGGTGGCGGCCCTCGAGGTCCTTGCCGAAGACCTCGCGCGCGCCGCGATCGACCAGCACCACCACGCCCTCCGCGTCGACCATCAGCATGGCCTCGGGGCGCTGGGCCGGCTCACGGCTGGCGGTCGCCGCGCCCTTGACCTCGACCTCGCCGCGCGGCCCATCGGCCTGCAGGCGGCGGTTGTGCTCGTCCAGCAGGCGGTTCTGCATGGCCAGGTCGTCCTGCAGCGACTTGATGCGCAGCATGGCGCGCACCACGTCCTCGAGCAGGGTGATGTCGCCCTTGATCAGGAAGGCCTCGCAGCCGGCCTCGTAGCCCTTGTGCAGCTCCTCGCGGCTCTTGACCTGGTTGCTGACCAGCACGACCGGCACCCCGTGGGTGTGGGGCATGGCCTTGAGGCGCCGGGTGACCTCGTAGCCGTCGATCCCGTTGCCCAGGCGCACGTCGACCAGGAACAGGTCGAACAGGTTGCTGCGGGCCTCCATGACCCCCATGGCCCCGTTCGGAGACGTGATCACTTCGTGTCCGAGGTCGTGGAGGCGGCTCTGGAGGAGCAGCTGCGTGCCCGGTTCGTCTTCGATGACGAGGATGCGTCCCATGGCGGATCGGGGGTTGGGGATCGTGTGGCGAGCGGGGGACGCGCCCGGGGCAGGCGCGCGGTTGGGACGCCGGGCGGGGGGCAGCGTCCTTCCCTCTGTCGGAATCTAGAAGTAAACGGACCCGGTCTCCCGCGGAAGCGCCGAGACCCCCTGGACTCTTAAGAACTGTGTGAGCCCGACCCAGCATCTCATTTTTGGGAAGGAGCTCGAAGCGCTCCTCGAGCAGGCCCGCGCCAGCGGAATCCGCGGTTTGGCGCTCCAGGAACGCCTCCGGCGGGCCCTGGGGGCCGAGCGGGGGCGCCTCGTGTACGAGCAGCTCGAGCTCCGCGAGCGGGCGCGGGGCAAGCTGCCGGAGCCCGAGCGCTGGTGGCTGACGCGCCGCGGGCTCGAGCAGGCCAGCGACCCGCGCGTGGCCGCGGCGCGGGCCGAGCACCTGCGCCGGGTGGCCGGACCGGAGGGCTGGTGGCTGGACGCCACGGCCGGGTTGGGGGTCGAGAGCCTGTGCCTTTCCCGGGCCGGATTGCGGGTGGCTTCGCTCGAGCGCGACCCCGAGCTGGCGCGGGCCCTGGCCCACAACCTGGAGAGCCTGAACTGCCCCGCGGGCCGCGTGCTGGTCGGGGACGCGCTGCGCCCGCCGCTCCGCCCGGACTGGTGGTTCTTCGACCCGGACCGGCGCGCGGGCGGCCAGCGCTCCCTCGATCCGGCCGCCTGGTCCCCGCCCCTGGCCGCGGCCCTCGAGGCCGCCCGCGGCACCCGCGGCGCGGCCTTCAAGCTGGCCCCCGCCTGCGAGCCCGAGCGCCTGCCGCCTCCGGCGGGCGACCACGCCTGGGTCTGGGTCAGCCTGGCGGGCGAGCTCAAGGAGCTGGCCCTCTACACCGGCGAGCTGGCGCGCGGAATCGGCCAGGGGTCGGCGCCCGGGCGGCGCGAGGCCTGGGCGCTGGACGCCGGGGGCCTGTGGCGCTGGTCCCACGGGGCGCCCGGGTCGCGGGAGCTCGAGGCGCTGGCTCCCGCGGAGCTTTCGGAGCTGGGCCTGCTGGCCGAGCCCGATGCGAGCCTGGTGCGCTCCGGGCTGCTGGGGGCCTTCGGGCGCGGCCTCGGGCTGCGCGCGATCGGGCCGGGCATCGGCTGGCTGACCGGCGCGGCGGAGCAGCTCGCCGCGGGCGGCCCGTGGCTCGAGCGCTGGCGCGTGCTCGGCAGCGCGCCGGCCGACCCGCGCGCCGTGCGCGCGCTCCTGGGCGAACACGGCATCGGCCCGCTGAGCGTGCGCGCGCGCGGCGTGGGCGCCCCGGCCGAGGAGCTGGCCGCCCGCTTCGCCGGACGCGGCGCCGCGCGCGGCACCCTGTTCGTGGCGCGCACCAACGCCGGGCGGCGCGCTTTCCTGGTCGAGCGGTTCGAA
>JBIKLM010000223.1:0-7046 GCA_044359835.1 Planctomycetota bacterium | reverse complement strand
GATGTCCGCCAGCAGGTCGTGCTCGCTGGACAGGGACAGGCCCGCCCGTTCGAGGGCCCCGCGCAGCTGGCGCGCCCCCGCGAGGCCCAGCACCTGGCCGTCGACCGCCACCGGCTTGCCGCGCGGCGCGTGTTCGATCAGCCAATCGATGTGGCCGCTGCTGGCCGCGCTTTGCACCTTGACCAGCTCGATACCGCTGCCCTCGAGCTCGCGCTCGGCCTGGGACCAATAGCGGCTGTCGGCGAACAGGGCCGCCCGGTCCGCGGTCACGGCCAGGGTCGCCACAGAGCCGGTGAACCCCGACAGCCACTGGCGGCCCTGCCAGCGCTCCGGCAGGTACTCGGACAGGTGGGGGTCCGCGGAGGGCACCAGCAGGGCGCCCAGGCCGCGGGAGCGCAGGGCGGCTTGGGCCAGGGAGATGCGCGCGGGGATCGCAGCGGGGGTCGTCATGGGCTCGGGAAAACGGCGGGGCGCGCGGGGAGGATATCCGAGCCTGGCCGCGGCCTTGTCAGCGGCCTGCGCGCCCTCCGGAGGCTTCGCGCTGGCGCGCCGCGGCTTCCGCCAAGCTGGCCGGCGCGGGGCCGGCCCGTCCGGCGCGCGCCTCCGCGGCGGGCCCCAGGCGGAACAGATAACAGCGGCCGGCTTCCTCCCACTCGGGATGGCCGCGCACGTCGTCCGGCCAGGCGGGCGATGCGGCGCACAGGTCCTCGAAGCCGTCGCCGTCCAGGTCGCCCGCTCGGCACAGGGCCAGGCCCAGCCGATCGCGGCCGTCCTGGCCCAGGAACAGCAGGCGCAGCCGCGCCGGCAGCAGCGCGCCGGCCGCGTCGCGCTCGGGCTGGCCCTCGTACCAGAAGACGCCGCCCGCCACCGGGGAGCCGAGGCGCTGATCCGCGGGGCAAGGCGGGTCGTCGCCCAGGGGCAGGCCCGGGGAATAGAGCCGCGCGGCGATGGCGTAGTCGTCGTAGTCGTCGTCGCTGGCCCGGCCGAGGCCGCTCACGGCCCAACCGAATTCGGCGCCGCCCTGCAGGCCCACCAAACGCTGCAGGACCGCGCCATCCGCGCCGGAAAAGAGCGTGGCGCGGCCGTGGCTGCGCAAGTCGGGCTGCTCGGGGGCGGCGTCGAAGCTGGGCTCGCCGATCAACACCTCCGCCAGCCCGTCGCCGTCCGCATCGAAGTCGCCGGCCAGAGCGAAGCCGAAGTAGCCGCGCCCGCCGGCTTCCGGCGGATCGATGCGCATCGGCGCGTCCTTCGCGCCCAGCAAACAGCGCCCGGGGATCAGCAGCGCATACCCATCGCCCATCGCCAGGTAGTGGTTGCCATCGGCGCCCGGGGTGCCCGGCGGCACTTCGCTGAGCTGTGGCGCGCCGGCCAGCAGACCGGTCGGCCAGCGCGGCTGGCGCTCGCCCGCGCGCTGGGCGTCGAGCACGCCGCCATACCAAGCGAGGCGCATGCCCAGCCGATCGTCCGGGCTCGCGCCGTGCCAGGTGCGCGCGCGCAGATTGCCCAGCGAGCGCGGCAGCCCCGGTCGCACGCTGCGGCTGCGCTCGGTAGCCAGGTCCTTGGACAGAACCAGCGCCACCGAGCCACCTCGCTCCGGGGCGCCGAGCAGGCCGCCCGGGGCCCCGAGCGCCAGCTCGGCGCAGCCGTCGCCGTCCAGGTCGGGCAGCCCCAGCAAGGTCCAGCCCAGGCGCGCGCCCGGGCGGTCCCCGGCGATGGTCAGGCTGGCGCGCTCCCCGCCCAGCACCTCCCCGGGCTCCAGCGCCCCGTCGCCCTCGAGGGGCAGGTCGCTGGACAAATAGACGTAAACGCAGCCGCGCTCGTCCCACAGGGTGCCTTCGCTGGCCAGGTCCCGCGGCAGCCCGCCCGCATAGGCCCGCGGCGCACCCACGGCGATGTCGCTGCGCCCATCGCCATCCAGGTCGCCGACCAGCGCCGCCGACCAGCCGAAACGCTCGCCGCCGCGCCCGCCGCGCAGCAGCAGGCGCGCCGGGGGCGAGACCTCGCTGCGGCGCTGCGCCGGGAACGGCGCGCTGAACAGCAGCACACCGCCCAGGTCGGCGGGCGAGCGATCCCAGGGATTCATGCCGCCGAGCAACAGGTCGCGCCGGCCGTCGCCATCGAAGTCGCCGCCCATCGAGACGTCGTAGCCGGCGTGCAGGAGCGCGTAGGAACCCTGGAAGAGGTGCTCGGCCTGGCAGGCCCACAGCACCGGGGTGTCGACTTGGGGCAGGGCCAGCAGGAGCGCGCAGGCAAGCATGGGATGGGGGGGCGCGGGGGATGCTCGATCGCGAGCGGAGGGGAGTGGGCAGGGCGGTGCGGAGGGACCGAGGTCGCCGAGGGGGCGGCCGTGCTGCCTCGGAGGACGGGCTCGGGCGGGGCGCGTCGAGCGGCCGCCTTCAGCGCGCCGCGGGCAGCCGGCATTCGGTCAGCCGGCCGGACTGATCGCCGACCAGCACGCGCCCGGGACCAAAGGCGCACAGATCGAAGGGCAGATCGGCCAAGCGCTGGGAGCGCGCCAGCTCGCGCCCGTCCTCGAGGGACAGCAGGCTGACCCAGCAACCTTCGGCGAAACGCGTTTCCGCGTCGGTTTCCGCCAGGCGGCCCAGCGCCACCCAGAGGTGCTGGCCGCCGGGCTCGATGTGCAGCGCTCGGATCGTCCCGGGGCCCAGCTCGACCCGCCAGCGGGGCTGCCACTCCGGCCCGGCCAGCAGCGCTAGGCTTCGGCCGTTGGCCAGGGCCAGCAGCGCCGCATCGGGGGCTGCGGCGAGCGCGCTCGGCTCCGCCGGCAGCTCCCAGCGCGCCAGGCGCACGGCTTCGGGCGGGGCCGTGGACAGCAGCTCGACCTCCCGCCCGCGCGGCCCGCCGCCGATCGCCAGCCAGTCGCCGCCGGGGCCCACGGCCAGCAGCTCTCCGCCGAGCGGCGCCAGGCGCCGGGCCAGATCGCTGCCGAGTTCGAGCTCGAACAGGCCCTGGTCGCCGGCCTCGGCCGCGAACAGGCGCGCGCCGTCCGGCGCGAATTCGAGGGCGCCCAGCCGGTCGAACAGGCGGCCATAGCGGCTGAGCACGTCGAGGCCCAGGGCCTCGACCCACTCGATGCCGCGCACGGGGTGCATGCCGACGGCGAACAGGCCGTCGGGCGAGAAGTGCACGCCGCGGTATTGCTCCCAGCTCTCAAAGTTTCCGACCGAGCCCCCGTCGAGGGCCCTGCCGAGCGTGCGCTCGAACAGGTTCGAACTCAGCAGGATCCGGTCGCCGCTGGCGCTGAGCCGATCGAACAGCCCGGCCGGCGTGCGCAGATCGAGGCGCCGCTCGCGCAGCGGCGCGGGCAGGGCCAGCGCGGGCGCGAGGCTTTGGGCCCGCAGCCAGCCCTGCCCCTCGCTGCGGCCCTGCTCGCTGACCAGCGCCACGGCGCGGCCCTGGGCGTCGAACAGCGGCAGCCCGAGCAGGTCTTCGTCCGCGATCGAATGGGTGCAGTGCAGTTCGAGGGCCGGCAGCCCCGGGTCCTGTTGCAGGGAGGCGACCTCGACCGCTCGGGCGCTGCCCGGCCGGCCGGCCAGATACAGGCGCTCGCCCGGGCGCGGGGCCTCGCTGCGCAGGGGGGCCGCGGAGGGCAGACGGGCTGCTGCGGGCTGAACGGCCGCGGCGGGAGCCTGTCCTTCCGCGGGCGCTTCGAGCCCGAGCTCGAGCAGCAGCACGTCGCACCACCACTCGTCGAGTCCGCCGCGCGCGGGGCCGCCGAGGGCCAGGGGCCCCGTGGGCAGATCCAGCCGGGCGTCGCTCACGATGCGGGACCATTCGGCCAGCTCGATGGGCTGCTCTTCGCCAGCCCGATCGATCCGCGTCCAAGCCGATTGGCGCGTGGCCACGAGCCGCTCGCCGCCCAGCTCCAGCAGCAACGCCGGTCCCCGCAGGCGCTCGCCGCGGCCCTCCAGCGCCGCCGAAAACTGCACCAGGCCCGACGGGGGCACCTCGAGGGCCTGCAGAGCCAAGAGCGCGAACATGCGCTGAGCCTACGCAGCCCGCTGGCCCCGCGCGAGCGATGGGGCCGGTCCGCTGCCCGGTCCGGCGCTCCCGCCCCCCGTCGCCGCCGCGCGCCGGGGTCTGGGCCCGAACCCGCGCTGGCCCCCGGACGATCGCCGCAGCCCGGCCCCCGTGCGTCGCACTCGCCGCCGAAACCCGCGGCCCTCAGGCCCAGAGCCGCAGCAGCGCCCCCAGCCCCGCGGCCCCGCCCAGCACGAAGCCCAGGTGCACGCGGCGCCACAGGGCCCAGCCCGCGGCCAGCGCCAGGGCCAGGCTGTACGGGTCGAGGCTCGACCAGACCGGGACCGGCAGGCTCGCCGGTCCGAACTGGACCCGACCCAGCTCGCCGAACAGCACGTGCAGGCCGAAGTTGGCGAACAGGTTGGCGATCACGCCGACCACCGCCGCCGTGATCGCCGCCAGGGCCCCCTCGAGGCGCGGTTTGCCGGTCAAGCGCTCGATCGATGGCGCCCCCAGGAAGATCCACAGGAAACAGGGCGCGAAGGTCACCCACAGGGTCACCGCAGCTCCGCACAGGCCGGCCAGCAGCGGCGGGAGCTCGCCCGGCTGCTGGTAGGCGGCCACGAAACCCACGAACTGCACCACCAGGATCAACGGCCCCGGCGTGGTTTCGGCCAATCCGAGGCCGTCGACCATCTGCGGGGTCGTCAGCCATTGGAAGCGTTCGACCGCGGCGCTCGAGATGTAGCTCAAGACGGCGTAGGCGCCGCCGAAGGTCACCATCGCCGCGCCGCTGAAGAAGCGCGCCTCTTCGGCCAGCACATGCTCCGGCCCGAGGGCCAGGGGCAGACCGACCAGCGGCAGCAGCCACAGCAGGAGGGCCCAGGCGGCCGCGCGCCGCGCGCCGCGCGCCGCCTGGACTTCGGCTGCCGTGCGGGCTGCGGGGGCGTCGCTCCGCGGGCCCCCGCGGCTGGTCAGGGCGCCCCACAGGCCGGCGGCGGCCAGCACCAGCGGAAAGGGCAGGTCCAGGGCGAACAGGGCCACGAAAGCGCACAGGGCCAGGGCCTTGGCGCCGCGCCGGCGAAGGGCGCGCCCGGCGATGCGGCGCAGGGCCATCACCACCAGGGCCAGCACGGCGGCCTTGAGGCCGAAGAACAGCCCGGCCACGGCGGCCAGGTCGCCCAGCTCGACGTACAGGATCGAGAGCAGCGCCATCACCAGGGCGCCGGGCACCACGAACAGGATCCCGGCCGCCAGCCCGCCGCGCACGCCGTGCAGCAGCCAGCCCAGGTAGGTGGCCAGCTGCTGGGCTTCGGGTCCGGGCAGCAACATGCAGAAATTGAGCGCGCGCAGGAAACGCCCCTCGTCGATCAGCGCGCGCTTCTCGACCAGCTCGCGGTGCAGGATCGCGATGTGCGCCGCCGGTCCGCCGAAGCTGATCCAACCGATGCGCCACCACAGGGCCAGGGCGGATCGAAACGGCAGCGCCGCCTGCGCCGCGGCGGGGGGCCGGCCCTCGGCCGCATCGGGAAGCGCGAGCATGCCCGCTCAGGCTAGCCCGGAACGCCCTCCCGGCGCGCGCCCCACGGCGCCGCGTCGATCGAGCAGCGGCCCCGAAGCCGAGACCCCCCGGCGCCTGCACCCGTCGCCCGCAACGCTGCCTCTCCTGACCCTCCCCGGCGAAAACCTGGCGGCCCGCTGAGCCCGCGGCCCACGGACCGTGCGGCTTCGAGGCCGCCAGCGCAGGGGCGCGGCCCTGCCGCCGCTCGGCGCGTGCCCTCCAGGGACCGCTCGGCGCCGCGCTCGAAACCGCCGGGACCGGCGGCGCCGGGCTCCGGAGCGCGAGCGAAGCCCTAGACGCCGCGCTGGATGCGGCGATCGAACCAGCGCCAGAAGGCGCTCTGCTGGCACTTCCACCAGGAGCGCGCGCCCAGGAACTGGGCCGAGGCTTCGAACAGGGCGTGCCAATGGCCGAGGCGCTTCCAGCGGCGCTTTTCGGCCTCGCTCAGGCCGCCCTGGCTGTCGATCAGTTCGGCGTAGTACTTGGATTGGGGCTTCCAGCCGCGCCAGGCGTGGCCCCAGGTGGGCACGTTGCGCACGCCGAACAGGCGATAGAGGTTCTTGTGGTCGCAATACAGGCGCTTGAACTCGCGCTTGATGTCGAGCGGATGGCTGTGCTCGACCCGCGCGCGCGGCTCGAAGGCGATGCGCCCGCCGGCCAGGAGCACCTCTTTGCCCCAGGCCACGTCCTCGCCGAAGCGCACGTCCGGGTAGGGGATGCGCTGCCAGGTGCTCTTGCGCACCGCGCTGGCCACCGAATCGAAGGCGCAGGCCATCAGGCGCTGCATCGGCTCGAGGCCGTCGTACTTGCGGCGCGAGGCCTCGGCGTCGCCGGGCACCAGCTCCTGCACCACGAAACTGTCGCGGGAGGCGCTCCAGCGCCGCAGGCGTTCGGCCAGGATCGGATCGCAGTCGGGCTGCGGGAACTGGCGCGCGTAGGCGCCGTCGATGCTCTCGTCGGCGAAGGCCTCCTCCAGGACGCGCAGGTAGTGGCGATCCATGGGCAGCGCGTCCTGGGTCAGCAGCGCCACCACGCGCCCCGCGGCCAGGGACAGGCCCAGGTTGCGGGTCTTGCCGTGGCCGAACTCGCTCTGCGGGATCTGGTGCACCAGGGCGCCCCGCCGGCGGGCCGCCTCGGGTGTGCCGTCGCGGCTGGTCGAATCGACCACCACGAGCTGGAAGCCGCCCGGCACGTCCTGCTGATCGAGCACGTCGAGCAGCTCGAGGAAACGCGGTCCTCCGTTCCAGGTCGGGATGACCAGGGACAGGGGCCGCGGCTGGTGGGTGATCGCGCCCATGGTTGCCTGGCCTCCTCAGCCGCGTGCGGCGTGCACCAAGAGTTCCTGGGCCAGGGCGCGCGCCTTGATCACGCACTGGTCGGAGTTGTCGTATTCGTAGCGGCCGAAGCGCCCCAGCGGCACGATCCCGAGCCGCTCGAGGGCCGCCAGGGCGGCGGCCTTGCGCTCCTTGAAGGGCCGGTCGTAGACGATGTAGGCGAATCGCGA
>JBIKLM010000222.1:0-7067 GCA_044359835.1 Planctomycetota bacterium | reverse complement strand
CGGGAGGGACCGCTGGCGATCGATCTCGACAGCGCGCTGCCCGGCGACGGAGTGCTGCGCACGCCCGCGGGGCGCCTGGTCCTGCGCCGCGCCGATCGCGATGGAGAGCAGCGCCTCGAGGTGGCCAGCGAACGCCTCGATCTCGAGGCCCTGCCTTTCCCAGCGAGCACCCGCGCCGGGCGCCTGGCCCGGCTGGTGCCCGAACCGCTCGAGCTGCAGGCCGAATTCGTGCGCCGCGGATCGCAGGCCTACCTGGCGCGGCTCGATCTCGATTGGGGCGCGGAGCAGCAGCTGCGGCTCTCGGCGGAGCCGGCCGGGCCCGCGGGCAGCGCCCGCGCCTCGGGCTCCCTGCGGCTCGGTGCCGTGGACCCCGCGCGCCTGGCGGCGGCCCTCGGCCTCGAACCGAGCGCGCCCTTCGGCCTGCTCGAGGGCGGCCGGCTGGAGCTGGGCTTCGACCTCGGCGAGCGCCTAT
This sequence comes from Planctomycetota bacterium, assembly GCA_044359835.1. GTDB lineage: Bacteria > Planctomycetota > UBA1135 > UBA1135 > JBIKLM01. The sequence goes on along the minus strand of JBIKLM010000222.1, from coordinate 6,595 downwards.
CGATCCGCGATCTGAAGCTGTCGTCGCCGAGCGGGTCCCTGGCGGGCTCCCTGGGCCTCGAGCTGAGCCTCTCGGAGCTGCTGGCGGACCCGCGCCGCCTGCTCGCGGCGCGCGGGCGGCTCGAACTCAGCGGCCAGATCGACGAGCTCGGCTTCCTGGCGCAGACCTCGCCGGCCCTCGAGCGGGTCTCCGGGGCGCTGCGCTTCGAGACCCTGTCCCTGGAGCGCAGCGAACTCGGCACCACCGGCCGCGGCAGCGTGGAATTGAGCGCCGGGAGTGTCGGCTTCCGCACCGGCTTCCCCTCGGCCAGCGACCTGTCCGCGCGGCTCTCCTGGCGCGACGACGAGCTGTTCCTCGAGCGCCTCGAAGGCCGTTTGGGAGCAGCCCCCTTCCAAGCCAACGGCCGCATCGGCCTGCTCGGGCCCGGCGCGCCGCGCTTCGAGCTGTTCGCGGAGGGCAAAGGACTGCCGATCGAACAGCGGCGCGGGCTGCGCCTGCGCAGCGACGCCACCCTGCACCTCTCCGGAGCCGCGGGCCGCGCGCGCCTCGAGGGCCGGCTGCGGATCGTCGACGGGCGCTCGAGCCGCTCGGCGGGCCTGACCGCCGCCTTGACCGAGGGGCTGAGCGGCGCGCGCCGACCGAGCAGCGATTGGCTCGGCCTGCTGCGACCGCGCTGGCCGCTGCCCGCGGGCCTCGACCTCGGCCTGGAGATCGTCGCCGCGACCCCGATCGACCTGGAGGCCGGTCCCCTGCGCCTGGGCCTCGACCCGGACCTGCGCCTGTTCGGCCCCGCCGACGCGCCCAGCCTCGAAGGCGCCATCTATCTGCGCCCGGGTCGCTTGGACCTGCCCTCCGGGCGCCTGCAGATCAGCGGCGGCTCCCTGCGCTTTCGTCCGAGCGGCGCGGCGCCGGACCTCGAGCTGGCCGCGCGCACGCGGCAAAAGGGCCACGACCTGCAGGTTTCGGTCTCCGGGACGCTCGAGGACCCGAACATCGAGGTCAGCTCGATGCCGCCCCTGGCGCCGCGCGACGCCCTGGTCCTGCTGAGCACCGGGCTGCTCCCCGATCAGGCCCTGACCGCGCGCGGCGGCAATCAGACCGCGCGGCTCCTGGCCGTCTACCTGGCCCAGGACCTCTCGCGCAGCCTGTTCGGCGAGAGCGACGGCGAGCGTTTCCTCGATCGCTTCGAATTCGCCAAGGGCCGCGACGTGGCCAAGGACGGGACCGAGACCCTGGAGGCCAATTTCCTGCTGCGGCGCGGGCTGTGGACCCCGGCAGGACGCCTGTCCCTGGCGGGCGAATACGACGTCTACAAGCAGGTCAACTTCGGCGTGCGATGGGCCATCCGTTGGCGCTGAGGTGCACGGCGCTCGGTCTGCTCGCCTGGGCCGCCTTGGGCTGCTCCGCCCCCGGCCGCCTGGCGCGCAACGATGCGGAGCAGCCCAGCCGGGATCGACCGCTGTTGGTCGGTTTCCGCGGCGCCCCGGCGCTCTCCCGCACGGAAGCCGAGCGCACCATCGCGGCCAGCCTCGAGCGCTACCTGGAGAGCGGATTCGACCGCGCTTACCTGGAGGACGCCCTGGACGGCCTGGAGCAGTCCTTGGCGGCGCTCGGCTATCTCGAGCCGCGCTTGGATGCCCGCGTCGTCGACCATCCCGCCGGGCGGCGCGTGGACTTCGCGATCGAACCGGGCCAGCGCGTGCGCCTCGGCAGCTTCGCGGTGCGCGGCCTCGAGGGCCTGCCGGCGGCCGCCGGCCTGCGGGTGCCGAGCGCGGTCCTGTTCGCGCCGGACGGCGACGGGGGCCGCTGGTTCGCCCCCGCCCGGCTCGAGATCGCCACGGATGCGCTGCTGGCCGACCTGTACGGCGCCGGACACCTCGAGGCGCGCATCCAAGAGCCGGCCTTCGTGCGCAGCGGCCCGCTGGCCGACGTGTTGATCGCCGTGGAGGCCGGGCCGCGCCAGCGCCTGGAGGCGCTCGAACTCCGTTACCGCGGAGCGCTTCCCGCGGGCGCGCCGAGCCCGGCGGACCTGGAGGCCATGGCGCAGCGCTACGTGGGAGCGGCGGACACGCCAACCCAGCGCCTAAGCCTGGCCGCCGCGATCGAGGAACGCCTGGCGGAGGCCGGCTTCCCCGACGTGCGCCTCGAGCGCGAACGCAGCCAGCGCGACGTGCCGGGCGAGCGCCTGGTCAGCGAGCGCATCTGGATCGAGAGCGGCCCGCGCGTGCGCATCCTGAGCCAGCGCATCGTGGGCCTCGAGCGCACCCGCCAGAGCTTCGTGGAGCGCCGCCTGACCCCGCGTCCAGGGGAGTGGTTCTCGCAGAGCGCCGTGGACCAGAGCTTCCGCAAGCTGTATCGCAGCGGCCTGTTCGAGCAGGTCTCGATCCGCCTGGAGCCCGGCACGGCGCAGGAGCGCGCGCTCTCGGTGGAGCTGCGCGAAGCCGAAGCCCGCGAGCTGTTCGCCGAACCGGGCTACGGCACCTTCGAGGGGGCCCGCCTGCGCGCCGGCTATCGCGACCAGAACCTGTGGGGCTCGGGGCGCGCGCTGCGCCTCGAGGGCTTGTTGGCCGAGCGCGCCCAGCGCAGCGAAATCGGGCTCACCGATCCCGACTTCGGCGGCGACGAGGTGCTCGGCGACATCTCCGTGGGCTATGAACGCCGCGAACGGCCGGCCTTCACCCGCGAAGGCCTGATCTTCGCCTCGCGCCTGACCTGGCCCCTGGCGCCGGCCGTGCAGATGTCGGGCGAGTACCGCTTCGCCCAGAGCGACCTGTCGGAGCTGGCGGTCGACCCCGGCGCCGATCCGGAGCTGGCCTCGGCCCTCTCCGAGGTCGACGTGGCCTCCCTGCTGCTGGCGCCGTCCTACGACACACGCGACCGCCTGTTCACGCCGAGCCGCGGCCTGTTCGCCCGTTTCGGCTTGGAATGGGCCTCGGCCCTTTTGGGCTCGCAGGCCGATTTCCTGCGCCTCACGGCCACCGTCAACTGGTACTTGGAGCTGGACCGGGAGCCGCGCTCCGTGCTGGCCCTCTCGGCCCGCGCAGGCGTGATCGCGGCCCTCGGCGGCACTCCCGAGGTGCCCTTCCAAGAGCGCTTCTTCCTCGGCGGACCGACCTCCGTGCGCGCCTTCGAAGAGGATCGCCTGGGGCCCAAGGACGGCGACGGCACGCCCCTCGGGGGCAACAGCACCCAGATGCTCTCGGCCGAATGGCGGCGCCAATTGGTGGGAGCCCTGGACGCCGGCGTGTTCTACGACCTGGGCGCGGTCGATCCCTCCGGCGCCCTGACCATCGAGCGCTCGCTCTGGCAGGGCGGCCCCGGCTTCGGCGTGCGCTATCTGCTGCCGGTCGGGCCCCTGCGACTGGACCTCGGCTACAACCAAGACCCGGGCCCCTTCGACTCCACCTGGGTCCTGGCCCTGGCGGTGGGACTGTCCTTCTAGGGGCGCCGACCTTTCGGGGGCGCCAAGCGGGCCCCGGCTCGGGGCCCGCAGGCGCGTGGCAGCCCAACGCGCCCGCGCACGAGGTCCGGCCCGCGCCGGCGGCGGGAGTGCTCAGCCGACCGGCTGGTAGAGCTCGCCGCCCTGGCGCTCGAACTCGGCGGCCTTCTGGGCCAGGCCGCGCTCCAGGGCAGCCGCCTCGTCGAGGCCCTGCTGCTCGGCGAAGGCGCGCACGTCCTCGGTGATGCGCATGGAGCAGAACTGCGGGCCGCACATCGAGCAGAAGTGGGCCAGCTTGGCGCCGTCCGCCGGCAGGGTCTGGTCGTGGTACTCGCGCGCCGTCTCCGGGTCGAGCCCGAGGTTGAACTGGTCTTCCCAGCGGAATTCGAAGCGCGCCCGCGACAGGGCGTTGTCCCACTCCACCGCCCCCGGGTGCCCCTTGGCCAGATCCGCGGCGTGGGCGGCGATCTTGTAGGCGATCACGCCCGCCTTGACGTCCTGTTTGTCGGGCAGTCCCAGGTGCTCCTTGGGCGTCACGTAGCACAGCATCGCGGTGCCATACCAGCCGATCATGGCCGCGCCGATCGCCGAGGTGATGTGGTCGTAGCCGGGCGCCACGTCGGTGGTCAGCGGCCCCAGGGTGTAGAAGGGCGCCTCCTTGCAGAGCTTCATCTGCAGCTCGACATTCTCCTTGATCTTGTGCATCGGCACGTGGCCGGGGCCTTCGATCATGACCTGGATGTCGTGCTTCCAGGCCTGCTGGGTCAGCTCGCCCAAGGTCATCAGCTCGAGGAACTGGGCCTCGTCGTTGGCGTCGTGGATCGAGCCCGGGCGCAGGCCATCGCCCAGGGAGAAGGAGATGTCGTAGCGCTTCATCAGCTCGCAGATGCGCTCGAACTCCGTGTACAGGAAGTTCTCCTTGTGATGGTGCAAGCACCACTTGGCCATGATCGAGCCGCCACGGCTGACGATGCCGGTCAGGCGCTTGGCCGTGGTGGGCACGTAGCGCAGCAGCACCCCGGCGTGGATCGTGAAGTAGTCGACGCCCTGTTCGGCCTGCTCTTCCAGGGTCTCCAGGTAGACGTCGATGTCGAGCTTCTCGATGCGTCCCTTGACCTTCTCGAGGGCCTGGTAGATCGGCACCGTGCCGATCGGCACCGGCGAGTTGCGCAGGATCCACTCGCGGGTCTCCTTGATGTCGCGCCCGGTCGACAGGTCCATGACCGTGTCGGCACCCCAACGCACGGCCCAGGTCAGCTTCTCGACCTCTTCCTCGATCGAGGAGCGGATCGCCGAGTTGCCGATGTTGGCGTTGATCTTGACCAAGAAATTGCGGCCGATCAGCATCGGCTCGAGCTCCGGGTGCTTGATGTTGGCGGGCAGGATCGCCCGCCCCGCGGCGATCTCGGCGCGCACGAATTCCGCGTCCAGGCCCTCGCGGGCGGCCGCGAAGGCCATCTCCTCGGTGATCAGCCCGCGCCGCGCGAAGTGCATCTGCGACAGGTTCCGTTCCCCGGCGGCCAGGCGCCTTTCGATCCAGGGCTGGCGCAGCTTGGGAAGACCGCGCTGCAGGTCCGCCGTGCCCGGCCCGGAGGTGTCGTACAGGTCCAGGGTGTGGGGCTCGCCGGAAAGGTGCACCCGGCGGCGCGGCACGAACAGTCGCTCCCCGCCGTGCTCGACCGGCGTGTAGACCTTGTGGGACCGCGGGAAACCCGGGAGGGGCGCGTGGATCTCGCTCATGTGTGCAGGTCGCGGATGCAGCGGCCGCCGAACGTCGCCCGGGGGCGATGCCATGTCCGCGGCGACCGATCGGACGGCGCATCGTAGCCCCGTCCCCGGGGGGCCCAAGAGGCCAAGCGGGCCGACCAGGCGCAATCCAACGGCCTGCGCGATCCGGGGGCGGTCCTGACTGCTCGCAGACCTGGGGATCGGCCCGTGTCACCGATCGCGAGGCCCGCGGTCCCTCGATGGCGGCCCAAAGGCATGCGGACAGCCTGTCGCTGACTCCCCGGGCAGGCCCTCCGCCAGCAAGCGACGCCGAGCCCGGGGGACACCGCTGCCCAGGGCCGGCGGGACCCGAGGGCTACAGATCGGGCCCCCCGGGTCCCCCCCGCGCGATCGCACAGCCCCAGGGACAGCCCGGGGCCCCGGGTTGGTAGCGGTGAAGGGATTCGAACCCCCGACACGCGGATTATGATTCCGCTGCTCTAACCAGCTGAGCTACACCGCCCCATGGCCCGGATCGCCGGCGGCAGGACCCGGGGTGGGCCTTTGCCGGAGGGGAGCGCTCGCTCGGCGGGGTCGGGAACCTCCCCCACCGTGTCGGGCACGCCCAGGAACAAGGCGAGAAGGTAGGGTCAGCGCCACAGCGGGTCAAGCGCGGCCACACTCGGAGCCTCATGGGAACGGCTCGGTCTCCGCCAAGGGCAGGGGAGCCACGCGCCGCATGGGCTCTGGGCCGCCGGCTGCGGGCTCCGCAGGCCGGGAAGAACCTTCACCGAGAATTTATCCCAGGTTTTGGGCGGCCGGGGCCCCCCCCGGGCGTTCAGTCCAGTGGCAGGGCAAAAGACGGTCGCGAAGGGAGGTCTGCCCGCCTCCCTGCGCGACGGGCGATGCCCTCCCCGGCGGGCGACCGCCTGGGGGAGTCCAGGGAGAAAGGAAGGAGGCGCCGGTCAAAGGCCGGCGCCTTCTGCCTTTTCGTGGCGCCAGGGTACGGATCCCCTGAGGGGGAGACCTGGGGCGATGGGGACGGGTGGACGCCCAGCCTCGACACCAGCCGGCCGAGGCTCGCACTAGCCAACCGGCGGCCGAGCAGACCAGCGCAGGCGGGCCGGGAATCAAGACCAGCCGCGACCGCTCGCCTGGGCCGGCCCTGCCCATGGGACCCCTGGGAGCGGGCGCTGGAACGGGCTTGGAGCGCGCCCCGGTGCCCCGGCCCTCGGCCTGAACAGGCCGCCGGGGGGGGCCCCAGGGGGTAGCCGCAAGTCTTACATAGCTCTGACATTCGGGGCTCGGCGCCGGGCCTAGGATCGCACCCGTGGAAGCCTCCAGTTGGGAGCGGACCTCGCGAGCGGTCCGCTCCTCGGGAAGCCTGGGTGGCGACCACTTTTCGGGGGCCGGCGACGGGCAAGAGTCGCCGGCCCCCCCTTCACGCCC
>JBIKLM010000221.1:0-7212 GCA_044359835.1 Planctomycetota bacterium | reverse complement strand
GCCTGAGCCACGATCCCAAGCTGCTCGGACGCCCGCGCGGCTACGACCTCTCGGTGCGCGGCTTGACCGTGCTGGCGGGGGCCGGCTTCGCGGTGCCCCTGTGCGGCGACATCCAGACCATGCCCGGCCTGGGCAGCAAGCCCTCCTACCGCGGCATCGACCTGGACGCGGACGGCCGCATCGTCGGGCTCTAGGCCCGCCGAGCTCCCGGCAGAGCCCTGCGCCAGGCCGCCGGGGGCCGCGGGTCGGCGCAGCCCCGGGCGCCAGCCGGCTCGCAACGGACGAGCGCCGGCGTGAATCCGCGCCGGGCCGCTGCGTAGCCGGCTGCCGTCCGCTGCGCTGCGGTTGCGCCGAGCCCCGGCGTGTCCTATGCGCCTGATGACCAACGGGCCCCAACCAGGCTCCGGGACCGAACGATCCGCGCCGGCCGCGCACAGGCGCTTGACCCGCGAATGCCACGCGGCCGCGCGCTGCGATCCGGTGCTGGCGCCCGGCCTCCGGCTGCTAGTCTGCCCGCCCGCCGCTCCCCTCCCTGCCCGGCCAGCCAACGGCCCCGATCCCGCCTCGTACGCTCCGCGCCATGACCCTCGGAATGATCCTCGGAATCGACCCGATCTGGATGCTGATCACCCTGGTCGCCGGCGGCCTCAGTCTGGCCGCGCAGGCCCGCGTGAAGAGCACCTTCCACCGCTTCGCCCAGGTGGGCGTGCGCTCCGGGATGACCGGCGCCGAGGCGGCCCTGGCCGTGGCCCATGCGGGCGGGGCCCACGACGTGACGATCGAGCGCCACCAGGGATTCCTCTCGGACCACTACGATCCGCGCTCGCGCACCCTGCGCCTGTCCCCGGACGTCTACGACGGCCGCTCGATCTCTTCGATCGCCGTGGCGGCCCACGAGGCCGGCCATGCCATCCAACACGTCCAGGCCTACGCCTGGCTGGGCATGCGCTCGGCCCTGGTGCCGGTGGTCAACATCGGCTCGCAGCTGTGGACCATCCCGTTCATGATCGGCGCGTTCATGACCGCCGGGTCCGGATCCGCGGGCATCGGGCTGATGCTGGCCGGCGTGGCCCTGTTCGGCCTGGTGGTGCTGTTCCAGCTGGTGACCCTGCCGGTCGAGTTCGATGCCAGCAACCGCGCCAAGGCCGTGCTGGCCTCGACCGGGATCGTGTCGAGCCGCGAGGAGGCCGAGGGGGTCTCCAGCGTGCTGGGCGCCGCGGCCCTGACCTATGTGGCCGCCGCGGCGGGTTCGATCATCCAGCTGCTCTACCTGGTCCTGCAGGTGCTCGGCCGGGCCCAGAGCAGCCGCGACTGACCCTTCGGGCGGCGCGGGAGCGCTCGGGTCCGGCGATCGACCCGGCGACAGGATCGAATCCTGCGCGCAGCCGCCGCGGATCTCGGCGACCGCGCAGTTGGGATCGCCCCCGAGGCGCGTGCGGCCAGCGATCGAAAGCGCCGGGAGGCGGCTGTCCGGACGCCCCGGCCGAAGCCCGCGGCGAGATGACAGCCCCACGCCGCCCGGGCTGCCCTCGCCGCCGGAATTCGAGCGCCGCAGCGCCGGGGCAGAGCGCGCGCCTGGCACTGCGGACGCGTCGCGGAGCCTGACGGCTGGGCGCCGCTCGCCCGTGCTGCGTATGATCCGCTCGGCCCGAGCGCGGAGGCGTCGCCTCCCTGGCGGGCCCGCGGGCCACGGCGCGAGCCCCGCGGCGGCCCGAAGCCTTCCCCTGCGCGCCCGGCACGCCCGATGACCGCCATCCGCTTCGACTACACCAACACCCTGGCCGAGGTCGTCGGCCCGACCCATGGGCTGACCGAGGCCGAACTGGCGGAGATCGCGCCGGCTTCGGCCCAGGCCCTCGAGCGGGTGCAGGCGCGCCGCACGCGGGACCTGCGCTGGATGGACCTGCCCTACCAGCGCGAGGTCCACGAGGGCATCCTGCGCTACGCGGCCCAGGTGCGCGGGCGCTTCGACAACGTGGTGGTGCTCGGCATCGGCGGCTCGGCCCTCGGCAACACCGCCCTGCAGACCGCGCTCAACAGCCCCTACCACAACCTGGACGCGCCCGAGGGCACGCCGCGGCTGTTCGTGCTCGACAACATCGACCCGGACCTGATCGGCGAATTCCTGGCCTGCGTGGCCCCGGAGCGCTCGCTGTTCAACGTGATCAGCAAGTCCGGGGGCACGGCGGAGACCATGGCCCAGTTCCTGCTCCTGCGCGAGCGGCTGATCGAGTCCCTGGGCGAGCGCGACCATCGCGATCACCTGGTGATCACCACGGACGCCGAGAAGGGCGTGCTGCGCGAGATCGTGCGCCGCGAGGGCTACCAGAGCTTCGTGGTGCCCGACGGGGTCGGCGGGCGCTTTTCCGTGCTCTCCCCGGTCGGGCTGCTGTCCTCGGCCCTGGTGGGCATCGACACCGGCGGCCTGCTGGCCGGCGCGGCCTTCATGGACCAGCGCTGCAAGCTGCCGGAGTTCGCCCAGAATCCGGCCCAGGTCCACGCCGCGGTGCAGTACCTGCTGCACACCAGGAAGCACAAACCGATCGCGGTGACCATGTCCTACAGCCATCGGCTGCGGGACTTCGCCGATTGGTACGCCCAACTGCTGGCCGAATCGATCGGCAAGCGCAAATCCAGCGACGGCCGGGACGTGTTCGTCGGACCGACCCCGGTGCGCGCGGTGGGCGTCACCGACCAGCACAGCCAGGTGCAGCTGTATGCGGAGGGGCCCTTCGACAAGTGGTTCACCTTCCTGTCCGTGGACCGTCCGGACCATTCGATCGAGATCCCCAAGGCCTATGCGGACCTGGAGGGCGTCTCGTACCTCGGCGGGCACACTTTCAAGGGCCTGTTCCAGGCCGAACGGGACGGCACACGCGTGGCCCTGACCGAAGCGCGCCGTCCCAACGCGACCCTGTCCTTCGAGAAGATCGACGCCCACGCCGTGGGCCAGTTCATCTACCTGCTCGAGATGTCCGTGGCGCTGATGGGGGAGCACTATCGCATCGACGCCTTCGACCAGCCCGGCGTGGAGGCCGGCAAGATCGCCGCCTACGCCTTGATGGGCCGCCGCGGCTACGAGCAGCGCCGCGGTGAGATCCTCTCCTCGGCTCCCAAGATTTCGCGCTCGGTCTGACCAGCCTGGGAGAAATCGACTCGGGCTGCGCCCGAGCCGCAAGACCAGGCCGTCCGCATGCCGTTGGCCCGCCATTCGGCGGCCGCAGAGGCTGGGATCGGCGCTGCGCGACGATCCCAGCCTCTGAGCGCGGCCTGGCAGCCGCAACACCACAGCACCTCGACACCATGGGCCCCACCGATCCGAGCGAACCGCCCCCGCCCGGCGCGGGCTCTCCGGAGGGCCTGCCCCAGGGCGAGCCGCCGGCCGCGCCGCGGCGGCTGCCCAAGCGCGGCGAGCCGCCGCCGATCGGCGAGCTGCTCGGACGGCTCGGCGAGCTCGGCCGCGTGGCGGCCGAACGCCTGGCCGAGCAGGGCCGCCAAGCGGCGGAGTCCGCTCCGCGCCGGCTCGGTCCGCGCGGTCTCTCGGGCGAGGCGCCGCGGGCGCCGCGCCCGCCCGAGGGCTCGCCCAGCGCCGGAGCCGGCGCCGCCGCGGACCCCGCAGCCGGCGCGCCCCAGGCTGGCGCCGGCGCTGGTCCGGGGCCGGCGGGCTCGGCGCCGGCAAACCCCGGGACGGGCAACCCGGGTCCCGGAACTTCCGGTGCCGCCGGCGGCGAACCCCGGCGCCCCCGGGGGCTGGCCGAGGGGCTTATCGAAGGCCTGGTGGACCAGGCCCAGGCGCGGCTCGAACAAACCGCGCGGCGTTCCCTGCAGCAGACCTTCGACGAGCGCCGCGGCGAGCTCGAGGACCTGGCGGTCAAGTCCCTGACCCGCGCCCTGCGCGAGGAAGCCCACACGCTCGAAGCGCTGATCGACCGCGCCGTGGAGGTCAAGAAGCGCGAGGTGCGCCTGTCCCTGCTGGTGCTGGTCGGCAGCGCGCTGCTCTACGTGGCCCTCGAGCTGCTGCTCCCGTGAGCCCCGCACCCGGCGCCTTCCGCGGGGCGAATGCCAGCCCCGGTGCCAGCGGTTCCGGACCGCCGCCTTGGACCGCGCCAGTGCCACAGCCCGTGCCACAGCCCGTGCCACAGCCGCAGGCTGCGCCAGAGCCGCTGAGCGCCTCGCCGGGTTCGGGCGAGCCCGCGGCGTCGCTGACGACCGGCCTGTCCCTCGACGCCGGCCCGCAGGCCGGGTCCATCCCGGACTGGGCCAGCGGCCTGCCGGAGGGCGCCGACCTGGTGCGGACGCTGGCCCTGGCCCTGGGCGCCTATTGGACCCTGCGCGGCCTGTGGCGCTCCTGGCGCGCGATCCAGCGCTATGACGCCCTGGCCACCAGCCACGGCTTCTCGCCCGGCTTCGTGCGCCGCAGCGTGCTCACCGTGCTGCTGCGCGCCACGCTGCTCGATCCCTGGAACCTGGCCCTGGGTCTGCTGCTGGCGGGCTTGCTGGCGGGGTCCGCGCCTTGGCGCTAGCCCGGGCCCAGGCTGGCGCGACGGACCCAGGGCGGCTTTCTCCGCGCCCGAGCACGGACCTCAACGCCCGCAGGAGTTCTCCAGCGTGTTGCGCCCGGTGATGCCTAGCTGCTGGCGCGTGGCCAGCAGTTTGGCGACCGCGTCGGGGGGCAGGGGTTCGAGGCCGCCGCGCACCACATGGGCGAGCCACAGGATCTTGGCGGTGTGCTCGACCATGTCGAGCTTCTTGAAAGCGTCCAGCAGGTTCGCGCCCACGCACACCGAGCCATGGTTCTTCATGATCAGGGTGTCCGAGCAGCGGATCGTCTGGCGGATCGACTCGGGCAGCTCCGGGGTGCCGGGGGTCGCCATCGGCGTCGTGGGGATGCCGCCGATCGTGACCACGATCTCGGGGATGATCGGGATCTGCAGGTCGACGCCGGCGATGGTCATGGCCACGGCGTGGGGCGGGTGGGCGTGCACCAGGGCCTTGACGTCCGGCCGCTCCTGGTAGGCCACCAGGTGGATGCCGGTTTCGGTCGAGCAGCGCGGGCCGTCGTCGATCACGCGGCCCTGCATGTCGATGTGGGCGATGTGCTGCGGTTCGAGGAAGCCCTTCATGGCTCCGGCGGGCGTGATCAGCACGGTGCCGTCGGAGAGGCGCGCCGAGATGTTGCCATCGGCTCCGACGATGAAGCCCTTTTGGTAGCACAGGGCCCCGATGTTGCAGAGCGCCTTGCGCAGGCGCCCCTCCTCCTCGCTCCAGGGGCCCTTGGCGGCTTGGCCTTCGTAGCTCATGGGCGCGTCTCCACGAGCCCGGTGCCCACGGTATGGTCGTAGTTGCCGCCCGGGGCTTCGACGGAATCGACCACGCCCACGATCACGCACTTGACGGCGCCCTTGGGCAAGCCGAGCACCTGGCGGCCTGCGCCGCCTTCGTCCAGCACCAGCACGCGGTCGCCCACGCCGGCGCCGACGCTGTCGATGGCCACGCGCACGCGGCCTGCGGCCCGGCCGGAGGGCAGGATCGGCCGCACGAGCAGCTGCGCCCGGGCCGCGAGGTCCCCGATCTGCACCGGCGTGACCACCGTGCCGACGACGTCGCCGAGGAACATCAGGCTCCCTCCGGAAGCGCGGGCGGAGCGAACTCCCGCCCCAGCCGAACCGCCTGGGACACGAAGCCGACCACGGCCGCATCCACGGGCACGAAGGCCACCGGGCAGGTCATGGCGGCCTCGCGGCCGTCGACCCAGGTGACGAAATCGCCCGGGCCCACCGAGACCGCCGTGGTGGCCACCAGCGGCGCGCCTTCGGGACGCCCATCCTCGCCCAGGGGCTCGACCCACTGCAGGGTCACGCCCTCCAGGCCGGGGTAGCGCATCGTGGCCACCACGCGGCCGATCACACGCCCGAGGTGCACGCTAGCTCCACTTCTCGTAGACGTTCTTGCCGGACAGGTCCCAGGAGTCGACCACGGCCATCACCACCGCGTCCACGGGGCGTCCGTCGGTCAGTTGGGTCTGCCGCGCGCTGGAGCCGGTGGCGTACAGGATCATGTCCCCGGGGCCCGCGCCGACCGCGTCCACGGCGATCACGTACTGCTCCTTGGGCTGGTTGTGGTGGTCGTGCACCTGGCACAGGAGCAGCTTGGCGGAGCCGAGCTTCTCGTCTTTGCGGGTGGCGACCACGCTACCGACGACCTTGGCGATCAACATGGCGGGGGAGCGCAGCGGCTGGGGACCGGCGGCGCGAAAGACTAACCGACCGGGCCCCTGCGCACGGCGCCCCTGGCGCGACCGGGGGGCCGGGGCCCGCCCGGTGCCGTTGGCACCGGGCTTTGGCGGCCCGGGCGAAAGGGCGCGACTTTTTTTGGCGGGGAGCGCGCCGACGCTCGCGCGCCGCTGGCCGGCGCCCGGACGGGCCTTCTCGGGCGGCGGCGGGTCAGCGGGGGGCGCGGCTCAGCGCCGTGCGGCGGCCGCGGCGAGCTGAGGGTCCACGTAGGTTTGGATCGCCCCAGAGGGCAGGATCGATTCGAGCAGGCGGCGTTCGAGCTCGCGGCGGATGGCGCCGCGCAGGCTGGCGAAGGGCGGCGTGGGGCGCAGCTCGCCGACCCACAGGAGCGCCAGCCCGCCGCTCAGCTCGAGCGGTCCCACCAGGCCCTTCTGGCCGCGCTGCGCGGCTTCGAACAGGGCCGCGCGCACCTCCGCTAGCACGTTGTCCTGCCCGCGGGTGACGAATCCGAGGTCGCCGCCGCGTGCGCGCGAGAGCAGGTCGTCGGAGCGCTCCCGCGCCAGGGCCTGGAAGGCGCTCTCCGAGACCAGGCGCGGCAAGAGCTCGGCGGCCTCGGCGCGGGCCTGCTCGACGCTCGGCAGGGGGCTGCCCTCGGGTCCCCCGCAGGCCAGCAGCAGCACCCGCGCCCGCACCGCGGCGCCGATGCGATCGTCGAAGCGCGCCTGGTCGCCGCGATAGACCGATTCGAGGCGTTCCTCGGGCACCTCCAGCCGCATCACGTGGCTGGCCAGGGCCGCCACGCGCACCGCGGGATCGCGCCGCAGGCCGATCAGATCGCGGCCGCGGGCCGCTAGCAGGTCCTCGAAGGGCACGCCCTGGTAGGCCGGATCCTTGGCCGCTTCGGCGCGGCGCGCGGCGATCTCGGCCTCCACGGCGGCCTCGAGTTCCGCCGGGGGGCGCGCCGCCAGGCGTTTTTCGA
>JBIKLM010000220.1:0-7253 GCA_044359835.1 Planctomycetota bacterium | reverse complement strand
CGCCGCGAGGACCCGTCGTGTCGCCTGCCGGTGGCGCTCCGGGAAGCCCCCTGGAGCCAACGGGCTCAATCCTGTTGGGAAGGCTTCCCGGGGCCGGTCAGGCGGGCGCGCAGACCCGCCAGGCGGGCCCGGGCCACCGGCACCCACAGGAGCCGCCCGGGCTCGACCTCGACGCCCGCTCGCCCGCGCCCGCCCCCGGTCGATTCGACCACCCGCAGGGCATCCCAGGCCAGCAGGGCCGAACGGTGCACGCGCACGAAGCGCTCTGGATCGAGGCGCTGCTCCAGATGGCTGAGCGACTCCCGATACAAAGTCCGCCCGCGCGGCGTCTGGATCCAGACGTACTGGTCCGCGGCCAGGATGGCGCGGATGTCGTCGAGCTCGATGCGCTCGAGGCGCCCCTCGCGCGGGATGGTCAGGAAGCCGCGCCGGGGGCCGCCGTGCTTCTGCTCGAGGCGCTCGAGGGCGCGCGCCACGGCGCGCGCGAAACGCGGATCGTCGAAGGGCTTGAGCAGGTAATCGGCCACGTCCAGGTCGAAGGCCGGCAGGGCGTAGCGCTCGTACGCCGTGGTCAGGATCACCTCGGGCCGGCGCTCCTCCGGCAGGCTCGAAAGCAGCTCGAGGCCATTCTGACCGGGCAGTTCCACATCCAAGAACAGCAGCGCGGGCTGGAGCCCGTGCAGCAGCGCGCGGCCGGCGGCCGCATCGCCCGCCTCGCCGATCCATTCGAGCCGCCCATCGGCCTCGATCAAGCGCCGCAGGCTGTGGCGGTGCAGGGGCTCGTCCTCGATCACCACGGCGCTGACGCGCTCGGGCTCAGGCGCCCCCATCGCTGGCCTCCCCGGCCTCGAAATCGAGCTCGAGCACGGCCGCCGAGCCGCCCGCGGCGCGGGTCTCGACGACGAAGGAGGCCCGCGCGCCGTAGAGCAGCGCCAGGCGCTCGCGCACCAGCCCCTGACCGAGCCCCAGGGAAGGTCCCGGGGCCGCCGCGCCCGGCTCCGCTCCCGCCGCCGGATCCGGCGCCGCCCCGCGCCGGGGCCCGTCCTCGACCGTCAGGCAGAGGCGTGCGCCGCGGCGCTCCGCGGCCACCAGCACGCGCCCGCCGTCCGGGCGCGGGGAGATTCCGTGTTTGACCGCGTTCTCCACGAGCGGCAGCAACACCAGGCTCGGCACGCGCGCCGAGAGGCATTCCCCGGGCACATCGACCTCGACCTCGAGGCGCGCCCCGAAACGGCGCCCTTCGAAGGCCAGATAACGCTCGATCAGGTCGAGTTCGAGCCCCAGGGGCACCACGGCCTTCGAGCCGTGCTCGAGGCTCAGGCGCAGGAGCTCGGCGAGGTCGGAAAGCGCCCCGAGGGCCGCCTCGGAGCGCTGCGCGCGCACCAGTCCGCCGACGGCGTGCAGGGCGTTGAACAGGAAGTGCGGCTGCAGCCGCTGGCCCAGCGACTCGAGCCGCGCGCGCAGCAGCTCGCCTTCGAGCCGCGCCGAAGCGAGCGCCAGATCGGCGCTCTGCCGCTCCGCCCGGCGGCGCTCGAGGAACGACGTCGAAGCGGCCGCCAGACCGAGCAGCGCCACGTAGATCGCCACCTCGCGCGGCAGGCGCATCCACAAGAAAGCCTGGCCGCGCCGGTCGGACCCGGGCCGCCGGTCCCAGCCGCGCTCGCCGCGGCGCTCGCCAGCGGGACGCGCCGCGCCTTCGGAGCCCTGGGCCGCGGGACTTGCGGCCCCGGTACTCGTCGCCTCGGTACTCGTCGCCTCGGAACCTGTGGCCTCGGTACTCGTGGCCTCGGGTATCTGCGGCTCGCGGGCCGAAGGCGCGCCGCTGGGCACGGCCGGCCGCGCCCAGCGGCTTTCGAGGGCAGGCCAGACCAGCCGGCTCTGCAGCTCGCCGCCCAGGACCGCCATGCCGTAACTCGCTCCCAGCGCCAGGGCCAGCTGCAAGAGCAGCCCGAACAGGGCCGGCCGCGCGCGGCCGTGGATCCAGCGCGCCAGCTTGAACAGAGGGCCAGCGATCAGCGCCCAGACCCCGAAACCCAGGGCCTGTTCGGCGAAGAGGAGTTCGTAGGGAAACTCGCTCTCCTGACGCCGCCAGCCGAACTCGCGGAAGAGCAGCGTGGTCAAGCCCGCGGAGAGCAGCACGGCCACCAAGGCCGCGAACAGCCGCCTGGGACCCGGCCCGAGCCAGGCCTCGAGGTCCAGGCCCCGGGAGGGCCGCGGCGCGGGCGGATTCATCCGCGCGAGGGTAACGCGGCGCCGCAGCGGCGGGGTCGCTCGCCGCTCTCGGGGGCCCCGGGGCCGTTCACTGCCGCACGCTGCGCAGCGCCAGGCCGTCGACGAAGGTCCCGGCCAGGTCCACGTCCACCGGCAGGAGTTCGTTGCCGACCAGGCGGAAGCTCCTCACCTCGCCCTTGTCCTCCAGCGCCACGAGCAGGGATAGGCCCTGGGCGTCGAAGGCCAGGGCGCTGGGCCGGCCGTTGGCGGCCGTGGCGCCGATGTACACCGGCGTGCCGGGCAGCTCGCCGTCGCTGCCATCGGAGAAGCGATAGCGGCGCAGCAGGGACTGGGTCGTGTCGGCGACGACCAGCAGGCGTCCCAGGGGATCGACCGCCAGGGCCTTCGAGCCGCCCAGCGCGCCGAGGCTCTGGCCCAAGAGGGCCAGCACGCCGCTCTGCGGATCGACGCGGTAGGCGCGCACCAAACCGTCGGGTGCGTGCAGCACGTACAGGAAACAGCCGCCGCGATCGCCCGCCAGGGCGCGGGGCCCGTCGGCCACCGGCAGCACGCTGACCAGGCTCGGCTGGCCGCTCCAGGGATCGAGGCGCAGCACGCTCAGGGTGTCGTCGCCGCGGTTGGCGACGTAGGCGAAGCGCCCGGTCGATTCGAGCCACAGGGCCGCGGGGTCCGCGCCCAGTCCGGCGACCACCGGCGAACCCAAGCTCGCGGGGCCCACGCGGAAACCGTGCAAGGCGCCGGGCGAGCCGCGGCGCAAGACGTAGGCGAAACGATCGCTGGACTCGATGCCGCCGAGGAACGCATCGGAGAGCGCCTGCCCGCTGGCCGCGCCCAGTTCCGCCGCGGCCAAGGGCGCCAGGGCCCCGGACTGGATCGCGTACAGGAACACGTCGGGGCCGTTGAAGCCCTGGGAGGCGCTCAAAACGGCGAATTGCCCGCCGCGGGCCACGGCCGCGCCCGCGAGCCCCGCCGGCAAGCCGATGCCGGGCGGCACCAGCGGCGTCAGGCTGGGCGCCCCGGGATCGAACTGGTATTGGCTCACGGACTGGGTCGCCGGGCTCAGGGCGTAGGCGTGGGTCGAGCGCCGCGAGGTCAGGTACACCGACGCCAGCGGCACGATCGCGACGCTGGGCGCGCGCAGCCGCAGGCAGCCCAGGGGCCCCACCAGGGTCTGGCTCAGGGCGCCGTCCGGGGCCGCCACGGAGACGCCCATCAAGCGTTGCTCGCTGGCGCTCGAAAGCGCGCCGAATTGGCCTCCCGGCGCAAAGCACAGCTCGTTGACGCCGGTCGCCGAGAAGCCGATGAAGGGCCCCGACAGGGCGCCGGTGGCCGCTTCGACCGGCAGCGGCGCGACCAGCTGCGTGGCGCTCTTGGCCACGAACAGGAAGCGCTGCCCGCTGCGCTCGACGAAGGCCGCGCGGGTCGGCAGGGAACCGGCCGGCAGGGGCTGCACTTCGACCAGGCTCAGCGCGCCGCCGTCGGCCCGGAACACCGACACACTGGCATCCAGGGAATTGACCACGTACAGGCGCTGCTGTCCGGTCGACAGCCGCCCGGCGACCACGTCGGTCGGACCGGCCCCGGTGGCGATCGAGACCTGGCTCGAGAGCCCGCCATCGGCGCCCAGTCCGAACAGCACCAGGCGCTGGCTGGCCGTGCACAGCACCGCCAGGGCGCTGCCGTCCGGCAGGACCGCGAGGGGGCCCGGCTGCTGCGGCCCGCTGCCCGAACCGATCACCGCGGCCGGTGCACCCAGCGTTGCCAGCGCCCCCAGCGCACCGATGCGCAGGGCGATCACACGGTCGCTGCCGCGCTCGCTGACATACACGCAGCGACCGAGCGGATCGGCCGCCAGGGCGCCGTCGCCGCTCGAACCCGACACCTGGGTCGGGCTGGTGGGCAGCTCGCGGGCGCCGCCCTGCCCGTCCAAGGCGAAGCCGGCCAGGGAGCCCCCGGCGAGCAGCACGAACAGCTGCGTGCCGTCCGCGGAAGCGGCCAGATCGCGCGGCGCCAGGGGCAGGGGCAGATAGCCCGCGGGCTGCACCACCCCGGTGCCCGGATCGAGGTCGTAAAGACTCAAGCTGGCGTCCACGTTGAGCGTGGCGAAGCCGGCGGGCTGGGTCGTGCTGCTGGGCGGCGGCAAGACTTCGATCCAGACCAGCGCGCTGGTGGTCTGCCCGAGGCAATCGCTGGCCCGCAGCGTGTAAGGCGCACCGCCCTGGGCCTGGTTCGGCTTGCCGCTGATCGTGCCGCTGCCCGCATCGAGGATCAGGCCGGCGGGCAGCGGCGGTTCGACGCTGAAGGAGTAGGCCGGGGCCGGTCCGACGGCCAGGCTGGCGTCGTTGGGCTGGATCTCCACGCCCAGGTCGTAGCTGGCCAGCGGCTCCGCATAGCTGAGCCCGGCGGGCGCCGCCGGCGCGGCGATGGTGATGGTCAAGCCCGCCGTGTCGCTGCCGACCGCGTTGCTGGCGGTGATCACGTGGAAGCTCGTGCCGGCGGCGCCGCTGGGGGTGCCGGAGAGCGCGCCGCTGACGGCATCCAGCGCCAGCCCCGCCGGCAGGGGCGGCTCGACGCTGAACTGGGTCGGCTGGCCCTCGACCTCGGGGATCAGCGGCGTGAGGGGCTGGCAGTTGGTCAGGCCGAGCACGTTCGTCCCGTAGTCGAGACCGTCCGGCGCTTCGCCCTCCGGATCGATGCCCGCGCGGGTGTTGCAGGCGGTGGAGAGCGCCGCGAGCACGAGGCACAGGGCTCCGAAGGGGACCGAAAAACGCATGGGCGCCGGGGAAACGTCGACGGGACAGGGGCGAGGCGCCCGTGAGGCTAACCGAGAGGCCCCGAACGCGGGCAGTGGCAGAGGCCCAGAAGGGCACCAAATGGGGCCTAGGAGCTATCCAAAAGGCCTCAGTTTGCGGCCGGCCGAGAGTTTTTCGGGCCGCCGGCCCGCCGCGTCCATGGGACGCCGAGGCGCGCCTGATCCGGCCGGTCGGCCGGGCCGATCGCGGCCCGCGGTCCCCCCCAAGCCCTGCGGGGCTCGCCCGCGCGGGCAACCGCATCCCGATGCCGGCAGACCAACCGAGCCGCGCCAGGGGAGCGTCCACCGATCTGGCGCGCGTCGGGGATGGGAGTCCCAGGAAACCGGAACGCCGGCGGAGCGAGGGGCGTCGCGCGGCGCTCGATTCAGTGCGCGTGGCGGCCTGCAGAGAAAGCAGCGCGCGGCGCCCCTTCGAGCTGGGTCCACTCCGCCCGGCATGGGGTCGGAGTGGACCCGCTTGTCCATTTCCCGGCGACGGCCATGACCGCGCACCAGAGCGCCAACAAGGAGCCCCTCGCTCGCAGCGAAATACCCCCAAGCGGCCGTTTGTTCGCGCCGATCGCAAGCACCTTGGCCGCCCGTCCGAGGGCGGAATCAGAAAAACCGGCGCCACGCTCCCCGGGCAACCAAGCGCGGGCAAGCCCCTCTCGATGCGCCGCCGATGGACCGCTCCGGCCGATTCCGGGAGCCGCTTGGACTGGGAACCGCTTGGACTGGGAACCAGTGGGATTGGGAGCCGATTCGGGCCGTGGCCTGCATTCGGGCAGGCCGGGGCGCCGGTGCCTCAGACCACCCGCTGGCGGAACTTCTCCATGAATTCGAGCACGTTCTGCTTGTCGTGGTTCAGCAGCCCGCCCTTCGATTCGGAGCGCATCTTGACCGTCGTCGAGGGCACCCCTTCCGGGGCCTCGAAAGAAATCGTGACGCGCGCTTCGCCGCCCAGCAGGCGCGCCTTGCGCGTGCACTCGATCACGCCCTTGGCCTCGTCTTTCGATAGGACGCTCCAGCCGGGCAGCGCCTCGAGCAGGTCGACGGCCTCGCTGAAGATGCCGTCCTTGAGCCGCGGCACGCGCAGGGGCTTGAGGCGCAGGTCGGCCTGGGTGTCGGAGGACTCGAACATGGGGATGGAGCGAAGAGCGGGGCTGGATTTCGCGCGGCGCCCGGCTGGTCGGGGCGCAGGGATCCGGTTGAGCTTTCCTCGAACAGCGGTTCAGGGAGGCGGCTGGGGCGCGCCGCTGGAGCGGCGCCCGAGCTAGGTCCCTGGCACGCCGAGCGGTCCGGCGCGCCGCGGCGGTCAGGCCAGCTTGGCGACGCGCTTGGCCAGGCGGCTCTTGAAGCGCGCGGCCGCGTTCTTGTGGATCACGTTGGACTTGGCCGCCTTGTCGATGCGCTTCATGGCCTGGACCAGAGCGGACTTGCCCTTGTCCGGGCTCTCGGCCTTCAGCACGCCCTTCATGGCGGTGCGCATGGCGGTGCGGATGGTCTTGTTCTGGAGGCGCTGGCGCTCGCTGGTGCGCAGGCGCTTGGCGGATTGCTTGCTGTTGGTCATCGAACGGGAGCGGGAGTCCGGAGCGGTCTCCGGGGAAGGCTGGCCGGGGAAGTCTGAAGGGTGCGACGGAACCCCCGGGCGGGCCGTCGGGGCGCTTCTGGCCCCGCGAGGTCCGGCCGCAGGGCGGCGCGGCCTGTGCAGCGGGCCAGCCCGTCAACGGGGGGCGAGAGCATAGCGAGGCCGGGCGCTGCCGGGCCCCAAAAATCCGGGTCCCCGAGGCGCCGGCGGCACGGGAGCGGCGCCCCGGGCTGGGCGGGCCGGGCAGCCCCAACGAGCCCGGGGTCTCCCGGGTCCTACGCCGGTCGGGCCCGGCTCGCCAGACTCGCCGAGCCGCCGCGATCGTGGGGCCCGCGAGGTCCCGGCATGCGGGCGGGCGCTGCGGTCTGGGGAGGCGCGGCGGTCCAGCCCGTGCCTCCCGCGGCGATCAGCGCAGCTGCTCCATGCGCTGGGCCACGTCGCGGAACTGGATGTCGACCTCGAACACCGCCGAGAACAGCCGCCGGGCCTCGTCGCGGCGCCCGCCGGCCAGGGCCAGCTCGCCCAGGGTGTAGCGGATCTCCTTGGCGCGCTCGTCGGCGGCCGGCAGACCCTCCAGGGCGCGCTCGTACTCGCGCACGGCCAGGTCCTGGAAGCCCTTCTGCTCGAAGCAGCGTGCCTTGA
>JBIKLM010000014.1:0-23951 GCA_044359835.1 Planctomycetota bacterium | reverse complement strand
GCCGCCGGCCGGCCGACGGTCCGGTCGGCGAAGCGCCCGCGGGCCCGACCCTGGAGGCGGTGCGCGCCCTGTTCGCTCGGCCGCTGCTCGAGCTGGTGTTCGAGGCCGCCGCCGTGCACCGCCGCCACCAGGACGCGGGCAAGGTGCAGTGCTCGCAGCTGGCCAACATCAAGGCCGGCGGTTGCCCGGAGGATTGCAAGTACTGCTCGCAGTCGGCCCATTACGACACGCCGGTCGATCGCAAACCGCTCTCCGCCGTGAGCGACGTGTTGGCCCAGGCCGAGCGCGCCAAGCAGAACGGAGCCGATCGCTTCTGCATGGGCGCCGCCTGGCGCCAGGTGCGCGACGGCAAGGAATTCGAGCAGGTGCTGGCGATGGTGCGCGGCGTCAAGGCCCTGGGGCTCGAGAGCTGCGCGACCCTGGGCATGCTCGAACCGCACCAGGCCGCGGCGCTCAAGGACGCGGGCCTCGACTACTACAACCACAACCTCGACACCGGACCCAGCCACTACGGCAAGATCATCTCCACGCGCAGCTACGCCGATCGGCTGCGCACCTTGGAGCACGTGCGCTCCGCGGGCATCTCCGTGTGCTGCGGCGGGATCCTGGGTCTGGGCGAGGCCGAGGGCGATCGCGCCGAGCTGCTGTTCGAGCTGGCGCGCATGGCGCCGCCGCCCGAGAGCGTGCCGATCAACGCCCTGGTGCCGATCGAAGGCACGCCGCTCGGCGACACGCCGCGGCTCGGCTGGGACGAGCTGGTGCGCACGGTGGCCGTGGCGCGCATCCTGATGCCGCACAGCTGGGTGCGGCTGTCCGCGGGCCGCACCGCGCTCAGCGAGGAGGCCCAAGCGCTGTGCTTCCTGGCCGGCGCGAACTCGATTTTCGTCGGCGACGAGCTGCTGACCACGCCGAACCCGGGCCCCAGCAAGGACGCGGCTCTTTTGGCCAAGCTCGGGCTCGAGCCCCTGCGCGAGCCGCGCGGCGCGGCCTGCGGCCAGGGCGAAGCCGGGCCGGGCGCGGCGGCCGGCCAGGGGTCGGAAAAAGGCGGCGCCTGCGGCGGCGGTTGCCGCTGATTCCGCGGCCCGGCGGTCGGAGCGCTGCTCCGCCGGCGGGCCCTGCATGGCCATGGGAGCGATCGGCAAGGGCGGTTTGAAGGGCGAACTCGAGGCCGAATTGGCTGATTTGGAGGCGCGCGACCTGCGCCGACAGCGCCCGCGGGGTCCGGGCGGCATCGACTTCTGCTCGAACGACTACCTGGGCCTCGCGCGCGCTCCCGAGCTCGCTCGCGCAGGCATCGACACCCTCGAACGGGCGGGCGCCGGCGCACGCGCCGCGCGCCTGTTGGGCGGCGGCGGACCCGAGCAGGGCCAGGTCGAAGCGCGGGCGGCCGCCTGGCTGGGCGCCGAGGACGCGCTGCTGTTCCCGAGCGGGTATCAGGCCAACCTGGGCCTGGTCGGCGCCCTGGTCGACCGGCGCGATGCGCTGGTCTGCGACAGCCTGCTGCACGCCTCGCTGATCGATGCGGCGCGCCTGTCGCGGGCCCAGGTCGAGGTCGTGCCCCACGGGGATCTGGCGGCCCTCGAAGACACGCTGGCGAAGCTCGCGGGCGCGCGGCGCCGGCTGGTGCTGACCGAGGGCGTGTTCTCGATGGACGGCGACCGGGCGCCGCTGCTCGAGCTGGCCGCGGCCTGCGAGAAACACGACGCTTGGCTGCTGGTCGACGAAGCCCACAGCGCCGGGCTGCTAGGCCCGCAGGGCGCCGGCGCCTGGGCCGAGCT
Organism: Planctomycetota bacterium; assembly: GCA_044359835.1. Lineage (GTDB taxonomy): Bacteria > Planctomycetota > UBA1135 > UBA1135 > JBIKLM01. Next base: position 22,173 of record JBIKLM010000014.1, on the reverse strand, counting down.
GGCCGGGCGCGCGCCCGCGCGGCTGCTGGCGCGGCTGGTGACCGGCGGGAAGGCCCTGGGAGTCGCCGGAGCCCTGGTGTTGGCCGATCGCTGTGTGATCGAGCTGCTGGTCAACCGCGCGCGCAGCTTCATCTTCAGCACGGCGCCCGCGCCCGCGCTGGCCGGCATGCTGGCGCGCGCCATCGAGCTGCAACCGAAGCTCGGGCGCGAGCGGCAACACTGCCTCGACCTGGCCCGGCGGCTGCACGGGCACCTGGCCGCCGTGGCCCACGAGCGCGGGCTGCCGCCGCCGGCGCCGCCGGCCGCAGCGATCGTGCCCTGGATCCTGGGCGAAGAACGCGCGGCGCTCGAGAGCGCGGCGGCGGCCCAAGCGGCCGGTTTCGACGTGCGCGCGGTGCGCCCGCCGACCGTGCCCGCGGGCTCGGCTCGGCTGCGCCTGGTGACCCACGCCAACAACCGCGTGGAAGAGGTCGATCGCTTGGCCGAGGTGCTGGCGGCGGCGCTGCGCGGTCGGCTGCCGCAGGGCCAGGCCAGGTCGGCTGCCGGCAGCGTTCCGGCCGGCAGCGCTCCAGCCGGAGGCGGCCCGACCGCCGCCCCCGCCCAGCGCCCGAGCGCGAGCGCGAGCCGGGACGCCGCCGCGCTCGCGCCCGGACGCATCCTGGTGGTGGCCGGCACGGACACCGGCGTGGGCAAGACCGTCGGCAGCGCCTGGGCCCTGCACGTGCTCGAGCGGCGCGGCCCGTTGGGCTATTGGAAGCCGGTTCAGACCGGCTCCGACAGCGACACGGAGACCGTGCGCGGCCTGTGGGGCCAGAGCTCTCGGGACGCCTTCCTGGCCGAGCCCCTGCGCCACTACGCGCTGCCCGCCTCGCCGGACCAAGCCGCGGAGGCCGAAGGCGCGCGCGTGCCCGCCGAGGAGCTCACCCCGCACCTGGCGGCGCTGCTCGAAACGCACCCGCAGCGGCGCTTCGTGGTCGAGCTCGCCGGGGGCCTGCTGGTGCCCTATCGGGACGGCTACCAGCAGCTCGACTGGCTGGCCTCCCTGCGCGGCCGCATCGAGCTCCTGCTCGTGGCGCGCTCGGGCCTCGGCACCCTGAACCACACGCAGCTCTCCCTGGAGGCCCTGCGCCGCCGCGGGCTCGAGCCGCGCTGCCTGCTGCTGGTGGGCGAGCCCCACCCGCGCAATCTGGCCTACCTGCGCCGCACCGCCGGCCTGGCGCGCCTCCACAGCCTGCCGCCCTTGGCGCCCCTCGAGGCTGCCGCCCTGGCCCGCGCCACGGCGGCCGTCGATCCCGCCGATCTGCTGCCATGAAGGGCCCCGCCCCGCTCGGCGACCTGGCGCAGCGCGACGCGCGCCTGCTCTGGCACCCCTACACGCAGCACGGCCTCGAGCCCGCACCTTTGGCGGTGCGCGCGGCGGAAGGCGCCGAGCTGGTGCTCGAGGATGGGCGCCGCCTGGTGGACGCGATCTCGTCCTGGTGGACCTGCCTGCACGGCCATGGGCGCCCCGAGCTGATCGAGGCCATGGCGGCCCAAGCCCGCCGGCTCGACCATGTGCTCTTCGCCGGCGCGACCCACGAGCCGGCGGTGGCCCTGGCCGAGCGCTTGCAACCGCTGCTGCCCGCGGGCCTGACGCGGCTGTTTTACAGCGACGATGGCTCGACCGCGGTCGAGATCGCGCTCAAGCTCGCCTACCAGGCCCAGGAGCGCCGCGGCGAGGGCCAGCGGCGCCTGTTCGTGGCCCTGGAGGGCGGCTACCACGGCGACACCTTCGGCGCCATGGCCGTGGGCGACCCGGACCCCTTCTTCCTGCCCTTCCGCGAGCTGCTGTTCGACGTCCGGCGCGTGGCCCCGACCGCCGAGGCCCTGGCCGCGCTGCTCGAACAGGAGGGCCAGCGCGCGGCCGCCTTGATCGTCGAGCCCCTGATCCAAGGCGCCGCCGGCATGCGGCTCCACTCGGCCGAATTCCTGCGCGCCGCCCGCGCCCTGTGCGACCGCCACGGGCTGTTCCTGATCGCCGATGAGGTCATGACCGGCTTCGGCCGCAGCGGCGAGCTGTTCGCCTGCGGGCGCGCCGGCATCGCCCCCGATCTGATGACCCTGGCCAAGGGCCTGACCGGCGGGCTCCTGCCCCTGGCCGCCACCGCCGCCAGCGAAGCGATCTACGCCGCCTTCCTGGGCCGACAGCGCTCGCGGGCCTTCTTCCACGGGCACTCCTTCACCGCGCACCCGATCGGCTGCGCGGTGGCCCTGCGCTCGCTCGACCTGTGCCTCGCCGAAGCCGTGCCGGCGCGGCTCGAAGCCCTGGGCCAGCGCCTGCACGCCCGCCTGGCCTCCGCCCTTGGCGGCGACCGGCGGGTGCGCGACCTGCGCCAGCTGGGCGGCATGGTGGCCTTCGACCTGACGGCGGAGCGCGGCGACGTGCAGGGCTACCTCAGCGAACTCAGCCCGCGCCTGCGCCAGGTGGCCATCGACCACGGCGTGCTGCTGCGTCCCCTGGGCCAGGTCGTCTACGCCCTGCCGCCGGCCTGCACGGACTCCGCCCAGCTCGAACGCATCGCAGCGGCCATGCTGGCCCTGGTCGAGGCCGCTTGAACCCGTCCTAGCTCGCGCTGGACGCTCCCGCCCGCGGCCCTCGGCTCCCCGAATCCGAGACCTCCGGCGCCGGTACGCCCCGCAGAGCCCAGCGACGAGAGGCGATCCATGCGCTCCGCGGCAAGCCGGCTACCGGACGGCTTTCATCCGGACCGGCACCAAGCTGCGTCGGTCGGCGAGCGCCTCGACCCTCCAGAATTCGGTCGTCTCCCCGGTGAGGCTGTGGACGACATCACCCAGGCATTTGGGCCGGGTCGACTTCATCACGTACACGCCGGGCTCGATGGCGGGGATCACGTAAGGAGGCCCCCGGAAGGCCATCGCGCTGACGGGGCCGCCCTGAACCTTGCCCTGCTCGTTGAAGGTCACACCCGAGAGCGGCGCCCACTCGACCACGAGCGGGCCGCTCCAAAGGCGCACGTCCAAGGCCGGGACCTGCACCAGCTCCGGCAGCTCGACGATCAGCTCGACCTGGCCCAGCGGCGGGGCTTGGAACTCGATCTCGCTGACGCCCTCGTGGACGGTCACATGGCGCCACTCGCTCGGATCGATAGGCAAGGAAGGCGCGCCATTGGCTCCGCGGAAGCGGCACTTGTACTCGCCGGTCGGGATGCCCCGCAGGATGCAGGGCTCCGTCGGGCTCAATCGGGCTGCGATCCAGTGAGTTTCCTCACTATTGGCGAGATCCTCCAAGAGAAGCGTGCCTTCGAGCGCCTGCCTCCGCAGGACGCTAGCCGCGGGCACCTGCGGTCCCTGATCACTCGCTGGCGTCAAGGACAGGGCGATCGAGCCCCGTGTCAACGGACGATCGAGGTGGATCCTCGTGATCGGAATGGGTCGGCCATCGCAAGGCTCCAAGCGCATGGCGGCGACCTGTTTCGGATGCCCGCTGCACTCGACCTCCAGATCGATCTCGAATTCAGCAAGGGCCAATTCGGACGAGAACCACAAGGCTCTGGCCCTCGGCGATTGCAGAAGGACCGCATTGGCCGAGCCCGAATGCGTCCAGTGCAGGAAATCGAGCCCGAACGGCCCTTTCATCTGCGCGGCGCCCTGGATCACGGACAAACGCACACCCCCGGTATCGATCTCGAGCGAGGAAGCCTCCCCGTTCGGCTCGACCAGCTCCAGCACACCCACATACAGCTTCTCGGTCGGGATCAACAGCCCCTCGGCCGGAGCGATGAAAGCGTCATGGGGCCGAGCCACGATCACGCCTGGAATGTCGACACACAATTTATAGGTGCCGTTGCGCTCGAGCCCGCGGATCACAAAGGCTCCGTCTGCGTCGATCGGAGCCTCGGCCCAGACCCCGGGGGGCCGCAACGCAGGCGGAAAGGGTGCCTGCAGCCCGATGGATTCTCGGTAGGGAGGGTCGACGCGCACAGCCGAGATCCGCCCACCCGTTTCGAGCGCAGCCGGAGGGGCCAGCACCTGTCCGGAAAGGTTCGCCGGCCGCCGTAGCACCACGGTCGCGGCTTGTTCCTGCACCATGCTGCCGACGATCTTCGTGCTCCCGAAACCACCCGACCCAGAGCTGGCGCTCACCAGGCATCCATCCCAATCTGCCAGCCGGAGAGCGACCCTGCCCTGCGCGGTCTCGGCAGCGTCGATTAGCAATTCGGCTCCCGAGTACACCGAGACCTCCGCTTCGACCGGCCTGCCGTCTTCATCCAAGCAGGCGACAACCAATTCCAAGGAATCGAGAGCCGGTGCCGCCGAAACCGATGTCGGAGACGGGGCGACCGCCTCCCGATCGAGGGGCGATCTGCTGGGAACGATTTCCGGGGCCGTCTCCTGACCCCCGAGCGGCGACGCCGAGGTACCTATCTGCCCGGTGCCCCGATCGAAGAGGACATAGCACAGCGAGGCGGCAAGCAGGCAGCCCACGAGAACGCTCAGCGCTTTCCAGCGATTTTCGCTGCTGACACTCATGACCAAGAATATCCGGTTGGCGCGCGAGTCACCTTGGGCATGGGTGGGGATCGGAATGGTTGTCCGCGAATACGCAACTCGTTACTCCACCTGAAGGGCCCAGCTGGCTGAAGAGACCCTGTACCGACTCGGAGCAGGGAGGCGGGGCGCTACCGTTCGGTTTGGGGCACGGGAAGCTCCGCAAAGTAAACATCCGATCGGCGCTCTGGTTTGGAGGCAGGACAGGGTCCTGACGATCCCGTATAGGCGGAGGCTCGAACGGGCTACGGTTTTTCCAGCCTACCGGCTCTGCTGCAGGTGCGGGCCCGCCTGGGGGGCCCTACTCCCCGCCCCCGACCACGCAGCCGCCCGAACGGCGAGCGATGGCGCGAGCGGCAACAGAACTCGAGGGCCTAGGCGGGTCCTCTGGATTCTTGACTGCAGTTCCCCGGCAGCTCGCCGAGCTCTGCGCCCCCCCCCCACACGATCCCCCATCGTCCGAAAAGCTCGCCAGGGATGCGCCTGATTGGCCAGAGCGGCCCATCTGATGCCAAGACCCGTCACCCGGTGGGTCAGAGGCGCGGATCGATCCGGCTCGGGGTCAGCCCGGGTCGGATTCGTCATTCACGGATCAACGGGCGGGCGGCGGGCCGGACCAGCCGGCGGGCTGGGTGCTGATGTCGCCGGCGATCAGGCGCGCGGCTTGGCGGCGCAGGGCCGATTCGCTGGTGCCGGGCTTCATGCCGGCGCGCCGGGCGTCTTCGATGGAAGCCTCGAGGGAATCCGGCTGGCGCTCGATGCGGAACAGGGCCGCCACCATGGCCGCGCGGCTGCCGGTCTCGCAGAACAGCAGGGGCGGACGGTCGCCGGCGTCCTCCAGGGCGGCCAGGGCCTGGTCCACCTCCGCATCGGCCAGTTGCTCCGGGTCGATCGGCGCGTGGATGTAGTCCATGCCCAGGTCGCGGGCCTGGAGCGCCAGATCGCGGTCCGGTCCGGGGGCCTGGCGCAGGTCGAGCAGCAGCCCGACCCCGCGCCGCGCGGCCAGCTCGAGCTCCTCGGGACCCGGCACGCTGCCCAGGTACATCGCGCCCCACTGGAAGCAGCTCTTGAGACCCCCGAACTTGGCCGGCTCGAGGTGCACCACGGCCGCCGCCTCCTTGGGACCTGCCCCCTGGCATCCGGCCAGGGTCAGAGCGGCCAGCAGCAGGCCGGGCCAGCTCGGGGGGCGGAGGCGGGGGTGCTCGGTCGGCATCGCGGGTCGGGCGTGGGTCGTGCGTGGGTCGGACGGCGCTCCAGGGCCAGCCTATACGCCGGCTTCGGGGGCTCCGAGGGCGAAAACTAGGGCGCGCGGCGGCGCAGGGCGGCCACGCAGAGGGCGGTCCAAGCGGCCAGCCAGGCCAGCCCTCCGAGGGGCGTCAGCGGACCGAGCCAGCCCGGACCGCCCAGGGCCAGGCCATACAGCGAGCCGCTGAACAGCAGGGCGCCGAGCACCAGGCCGCGGGCCAGCCAGCGCTGGAGCGCGGGACCGAGGGGCCAGCGCGGCTGACCGGCGCCGGCCGCCAGGACCAGCAGGGCCAGCCCGTGGGCCAGTTGGTAGCGCACCGCGGTGTCCCAGGTATCGGCCTGACCGGACTCGGCCAGGCGCGCTTCCAGGGCGTGGGCCCCGAAGGCGCCCAGGAGCACGGCGCTGCCGCACAGCAGGGCACCGGCCACCAGGGGGGCGCGGATCGAGGTGTCGCGTTCGGGCGCTTGCATGGGGGCAACGGGCCAGGCCGGCGCCTCCCGCCGCCCCTTCGACCCGCTGTCCGGGCAGCTTGAGCTTCCAGGCCGCGATCGGAAAGGCCCTCTCGGCAAACTCTTCCCCGGGCACCGAGGCCGGCGCTCGGCCGGTACGTCCCCGGCATGCCCCTCGCCCTGGCGCAAACCAGGTCCATCCGGTTCGCAGGCCTCCGCGGCTGCAGGGCCTCTGCGGAATCCTGGGAGGCCCGTCGGCGGAGCGGGTGGCGAGGACAGCCCCTGCCCCCGCCGGGGCTCCGCGGCCTCAGAACTGGAAGTAGATGTACGGCGTCTGGCCGACCACCAGCCAGGCCACCGCGCCGGCCACCAGGCCGGTCAGCAGGCCGACCAAGAGCTCGGGGCAGGCCAGGAAACGGCGATGGAACCACTCGGTGATCGCCGGGGGCCAGAAGTGCGACAGGGCCCCGAAGCCCAGGGCCCACCAGGCCCAGGACTTGATCGTGTCGACGCCGAAGCCGCCGTCCAGGCTGACCATCGCCACCAGCTGATCCCAGCTGCGCGCGCGGATGAACAGGCACGAGAACACGATGAAGTGGAAGGTCAGCAGCCAAGAGAGCAGGCTCTTGGGCAGATTGGTGGCGAATTCCTTGCCGCCGCGCAGGCGCTCGAAGACCCGCTCGAAGATCATGGTCGTGCCCTGCAGCAGGCCGTAGAGCACCCACAGGATGCTGGCCCCGTGCCAGACGCCGATGACCAGCATGGTGATCAGCAGGTTCCGGCGCACGCGGTTCTCGCCGCCCCGGGAGCCGCCCAGGGGGAAATAGATGTAGTCGCGCACCCAGCTCGAGAGCGAGATGTGCCAACGGCGCCAGAATTCGCGCACGGAGCGTGAGCGGTACGGCGTGACGAAGTTCTCGGTCAGGTCGAAACCGACCAGTTTGGAGGTGCCGATGGCGATGTCCGAGTAACCCGAGAAGTCGAAATAGATCTGGAAGGCGAAGCCGTACAGGGCCAGCAGGTGCACCAAAGCCGAATAATTGCCGGGTTCGGCATACACCGGGTCCACCAGATGCTGGCCCAGCACGTCGGCCACGGCGATCTTCTTGAGCAGGCCCGTGTTCATGCGCCACAGGCCTTCGCGCAGGCGCTCCGACCCGAAGCGCGGGCGGTATTCGAGCTGGGGCAGGAAGTCGATGGCGCGCACGATCGGGCCGGCCACCAGCTGCGGGAAGAAGCTGACGAAGAGGGCGAAATCGGTGAAGCTCTTGGCGGGCGCCAGATTGCCCCGATAGATGTCGATCGTGTAGGAGAGGGTCTGGAAGGTGTAGAACGAGATCCCGATCGGGATCAGGATGCCGGTCAGCTGCTCGTTCAGCAGGAAGTTGGGCAGGGCCGCGCGCGTGAAGGCCAGGGGATCGAAGGCGATGCCGAGCCAGGAGAGGCCCTCGGCGACGCTGCGCAGGGCCCAGTCGGTGTACTTGAAGAAGCCCAGCACCCCCAGGTTGCCGATCAGCGAGATCCACAGGAAGCGGCGCGCCCTAGCCTGGTCGCCGGCCTGGCGGGCCGCATGGATACGATTGCCGCAGATCCAGTCGAGGAAGGTCGAATAGACCAGCAGCGTCAGGAACCAGACGTTGTAGCTGCCGTAGAAATACAGCGAACCGGCCAGCAGCAGCAGGTTGCGCGGCTCGCGCCGATTGGCCAGCAGCCAGAACAGCGGCAGAATCGCCGCCAAGAAGCCCAGGAACTGGACGCTGTGGAAGTTCAAGGCGGCGTCCGGTCAGGACCCTTCCGGGTCGAAGGGGAAATCGCCGTAGGGTCGCGTGCGGGGCTTGGCCGCGCGGCGCTGGCGCAGGGTTTCGAGCAGCCCCTCGGCCTCGAGACGCTTGAAGATGCCGCGCGCCAGCACGAGGTGGCCGGCTTCGTTCCAGTGGGCGTCGTCGGGCATCAGGAAAGCGCGCCGATCCTGGCCCATGCGGTCGGCTTCCTCGAAGAAGTCCCAGCACACGATGCCGCGGGCTTCCAGGTCCTCGCGCAGCACCTCGATCGGCTCGCGGCGCGGCGTGTCGAGGGGCGGGGCGCCCTCGAGCTGGTTGTTGCGCAGGAAGTTGGCCCAGGCCTTGTCGGAGTCCTGGATCAGATCCACCAGGATGCCGACGCGCAGCTCGACGCCGCGCTCGCGGCAGGCCTCCGCCAAGATCGAGAACTCCTCCAGGGTGCGCTGGTACATGGCGTCGACGGCCGCAGGACGCGGGGCGCGCGAGACCATCCAGCGCTGGATCGCCGTGTCGCGCCGGTCGTTGACCTGGAACTTGGCGCGCTGGCGCCGGTAGAGCGCCGACCATTCGTTGAGCCTGCGGTGGGTGCGGGCCACGGGCAGTTTCAAGAAGCCCGGCCAGCCGGCGACCACATCCTGAGGCACCAGGCCGCCGGGCCCGTCGGCGACGCGCACGAAGCGCGCCGCGGAGGACGGATCGAGCATCAGCTGGGCGCTGGGCGAGACCAGCACCATGACCAGATCGGGCTCGAGCGCCTCCAGGAGGCTGGCGGCCAGGCGGCAGGACTGCAGGGCCGAGTAGGCCATCACGCCGCCGTTGTGCACGCGCGCCGCGGGGACGCGGCCCTGCACCAGGGTCTCGAGTTTGTAGTTCCAGCACCAAGGCTGCAGGGCGCCGCCGGCGCCGTAGACGTTGCTGGCGCCGAAGCCCGCCAGGCGCAGCTCGTCCAGGGGCGCATCATCGGGGATCTCCGGCGAGCGCAGCCCGAAGCGATCGAGCCGCGTCTGGTAGGCCGGGTTCTCGAAGTGCGGCCGGTTGAGCCAGCCCAGGCGCTCGTCGGTGAAAATGCTGCGGTTGCCGCCGTCGGCGCCCTGCTTGGAGTCCGCGACCCCGACGCCGTAGTCGAAGGCCGCGAAACCCACGGCCACGCCCAGGAAGACCCAGAACAGGAGCGCCAGGGCGGCGCCGCGGCGCACGGGGGCCGTGGACAGCCCGTCGGCGGGTTCGTCGTGGGGTCGCGCGGCTCGCTCGCTCATGGGATCAGCAGCACCTTACCCGCGGTGCGCCGCGCTTCGATGGCCGCATGGGCGGCGGCCGCCTGTTCGAGCGGGAAACGGGCCCCGATCAGCGGCTCCAGGCGGCGCGCCTCGGCCAGGGCGCACAGGCGGCCCCAGACGTCGCTGCGGCGCGGGAAGTCGAGGTTCTCGATGTTGAGCCCGAACAGGCCCCAGGAGCGCAGGAACAGCATCAGCGGATGGACGCGCTTGATGCGCTCGGAATGGTCTTTCTCGATCGAGGAGAATCCGATCGTCACCAGCCGGCCCAGGGGCGCCAGGCAGGCCAGGCTGTGCTCGAAGACCTCGCCGCCGACGCTCTCGAGGCAATAGTCGACCCCCCGGCCGCCCGTGTCCGAGGCCACCCGGGAGCGCAGGTCCTCGCCCCGGTAATCGATGCAGGCGTCGGCGCCCAGGGCCAGCACCTGGGTGACCTTCTCGGGACCGCCGGCGGTGCCGATCACGGTCAGGCCCCGGGCCTTGGCCAGCCGCACCGCGGCGCTGCCGGTGGCGCCGGCGGCGGCCTGGATCAGGGCCGTCTCGCCGGGGCGTGCGCGGGCCAGCTCCTCCTGGGCGTACCAGGCGGTGGCGTAGGCGATGGCGAAGGCCGCGCCGGCGGCGAAGTCGAGGTGCGCCGGCAGCGGCAGGATCTGGCCCGGGCGCAGGGCCACGCGCTCGGCGTAGCAGCCCCCCGAGAACTTGAGCGCGATCACGCGCTGGCCCAGCTCGAAACCGCGCGCGTCGCGGCCCTTCTGGACGATCACGCCGCAGGCTTCTTTTCCGATCTCGTAGGGCAGGCGCTGGTCCTTGCGGTACAGGCCGCGGCGCTCGACCAGCTCGGCGAAATTGAGCCCGATGGCGCGCAGCTCGACGATCCAGCCATCGAGCGGCAGCTCGGGCTCGGGCGCCTCGACGGGCACCAGGACCTCGGGCCCGCCGAAGCCCGTCAGCACGACCTTGCGCATGGCCGGGGCTCAGCGCGCGTCGATGCGCCGCAGCAGCACGCTGCCCGTGGTGAAGCCCGAGCCGAACACGGTCAACAGGAACAGGTCGCCGTCCCGCACGCTGGCCTGGTGGGCGTCGAGGGCCGTGGTGAAGGCGGTGATCACGCCGGCGGCGCCCTGATTGCCGCAGGTTTCCACGTTGTGCCAGTGGCGCTCCGGGCGCACGCCGAGGCGGCTGCCGACCTCCTCGAGCACGCGCAGGTTGGCCTGGTGGCCGCAGAAGGCGCGCAGATCGCCGACGCCGAGGCCGTTGCGACCCAGGAGGTCCCTGGCGCTCTTCTCGAAGCTGCGCAGGGCGTATTCCTTGACCCGCCGGCCGTCCTGACGGAAGGTGCCGCCGATCGGGGTGGTGACGAAATCGGCGCCCTCGTTGATGTTTTCCATCAACAGATCGACGATCTCGAAGCCGACCTTCGGCCGCGCTTTGCACAAGAGCACCGTCGCCGCGCTGTCGCCGAAGAAGATGCAGGTGGCGCGGTCGTCGTAGTCGGTGACGCGGGTGTACTTCTCGGCGGTGCACAGGGCCGCGCGCTCGAGCCCCAGGGTCTCGACCAGCCCGCGGGCCACCGCCAGGCCGTAGACGAACCCGGAGCAGGCCGCGTTGACGTCGAAGGCGATCGGATCGATGGCCAGCTTCTGCCCGATGTAGCTGGCGGTCGCCGGGATCAGGCGATCGGGGGTGCTGGTGGCGCAGACCAGCAGCTGCAGCCGCTTGGGGTCCCAACCGGCGCGCTCGAGGGCGTGCCGGGTAGCCGCGGCCCCGAGGTCGCTGGTGTCGAGTTCCTTGGGGGCCGCGCGGCGCTCACGGATCCCGGTGTGGGACAGGATCCAGTCCTCGTTGGTCGGCACGCGCCGGATCAGGTCCGCGTTGGTGATCACCTCCGCGGGGACGCAATAGCCGGTGCCACAAAGGAAGGTCATGGGACGGGGGGACTCGCCGGGGGGGCAGGGCGGGTTCAGGGCGCACAACTTTATCCCAGCTCCCCCCCGCGGGGCGGACTCCGAATGTGTCGATACTTTTTTCCGGTGCTCGAGGAAAATGCCGAGGTGCTGGGACGGCTGCTCGCCAGGGCTCTGCTCCCGGTTCAAGACGGCCAGGGAGCCCCTGAGGCGCCTCGCCCACCGCGGCGTCCTGAGCGGGCGTGGCGGCGCGATCGGGCAGGGACTTCCTGGGCCGAAGGGGGCCACTCCAGCGGGGTGCTTGGCAGCGCTGGCCGCGCGGCCCTAGCGGGTGGCCCGCAGCTCGTGAGCTGCGTCCGGGCCCGAGAGGGGCCCAGATCGGAATCGGCGCGAGCCGACAGGACGCTGGCCGCTCGCCCTCGGAGATGATCGCCGGGCCGCGCCCGTCTCCACGGCCTCCGGGGCGACCCGGGGCGCGCGGACCGGGCTCGGCCCGGGTGAATTTCGGCGCGCCTTCGAACCCATGCCCCCCCGCGACTCCCGCTCCAAGACCTCGCTCCTGCGGGGGCTGGCCACGGCCATCGCCCTCTTGGGCTGGGGCATCCTGCTGCTGCGCGTGCAGCGCCTCTACGGCGGCCACGCGGGCGCGGGCTCGGGCTGGACGGCGGTGCTGCAGCGCTTCAGCGAGTACTTCACCCTGCTGACCAACACCCTGGCCTGCGCGATCTTGACCCGCGCCGCCTTGGCGCGCCCCGGCGCGCCGCGCCGCGGCCCGCTCGCCGATCCGGCCCTGGCCACCTCCGCGGCCGCTTCGATGGTGCTGGTCGCCGGCGTGTATCGCCTGCTGCTTTCCGGGCGCTGGAACCCGGAGGGCTGGGACCGGGTCGCGGACGTGGGCCTGCACTACGTCATGCCGCCGCTGTTCCTGGGCTATTGGTGGCTGAGCCTGCCGCAGGGCTGCCTCGGCTGGCGCGACCTGCCGCGCACCTGGATCTATCCGCTGCTCTATCTGGGCTGGATCCTGGCGCGCGGCGCGAGCACCGGCCGCTACCCCTACCCGTTCCTCGACGTGGGCCGCCTGGGAGCCGGCGTGGCGCTCAACCTGGCCGCCCTGTTCCTGGTCTTCAACGCGGTCGCCGCGGTCCTGATCTGGGGCAACCGGCGTTTCGGCCCGCCGCTGAACCGCACGCGCTGAGCCGCCCGAGAGCGCCGATCCATGGCAGCATCGCGGCGTCCCCTCGCAGCGAGGCACGCCCATGGCCCTTTCCCGCCGATCCCACGCACGACAGCGCCGCCCCCATCCCGACCTCGAGCCCGCCGGCCGCGCCCCGGCCCCCGGCGGGAGACAGGACCGACCGCAGGGCGGGCCCGATGGCCTGCTCGACCCAAGCTCGCGCCGCACAGCGGCCATAAGTCCGCGCTCGCGACGGAGCATCCCGTGGGCGGCCCGGGTCGCAGCCGCAGGCCTGTGCCTCGCGCCCCTCGGCCGTGCCCAGGAGCCGGCGCCGGCGCCGCCCGCGGACGACGGGCGCCATCCCGCCCGCGACCTCGCGCCGCGCGGCTTCGCCGCCCTGGAGCCGGATTTCGAGCTGACCCGCTTCGCCTTCGGCTCCTGCTACCAGCAAGCCGAGCCCTGCCCGCTGCTGCTCGAGCTGGTGCCGCGCGGCCCGCAGCTCTACCTGGCCCTGGGCGACAACATCTACGGCGACAGCCCGGATCCGGAGGTGCTGCGCGGCGCCTATCGCCAGCTGGCCGGCCAGCCGGAATGGCGCGCCTTGGCGAAATCGACGCGCTTCCTGGCCACCTGGGACGACCACGACTACGGCGCCAACGACGCGGGGCGCGAGTACCCGAGCGGCGCGGCTTCCAAGGCGCTGCTGCTGGACTTCTTCGGCGAGCCCGCGGACAGCGCGCGCCGCGCGCGCGAGGGCCTCTACCACAGCCACCTGTTCGGGCCGCCGGAGCGGCGCGTGCAGGTGCTGCTGCTCGATCTGCGCAGCTTCCGCGCCTCGCTCGATCCGCGCCGCGAGCAGCTCTATCCCGAGATGGGCGACTACGTGCCGCACCCCGCCGAGCGTGAGGCCGACTTCCTGGGCGAGGCCCAATGGCGCTGGCTCGAAGAGCAGCTGCGCCAGCCCGCGCGGCTGCGTTTCGTGGCCAGCTCGACCCAGTTGGTCGTGGGGCACAACGGCTACGAGGCCTGGATCAACTACCCGGCCGAGCGCGAGCGCTTCTTCGAGCTGATGCGCCGCACGCGCGCCGAAGGCCTGATCGTGCTCTCCGGCGACACCCACTACGCCGAGCTCAACGTGGAGGACCGCGCCGGCCTGTATCCGATCTACGACCTGACCTCCAGCGCCCTCAACCAGCGCTGGGAGAGCCTCGGGCCCAGCGACCGGCGCCTGGGCCCGGGCTACAACGAAGCGAACTTCGGCTGGGTCGAGATCCGCTGGGACGGTCCGCAGCCGTCCGTGTCCCTCGCGGTCTACGGCGCCGCTGGCCGGCGCGCGATCGCCCTCGAGGTGCCGATCGCGGAGCTCGGTTTCGTCCACGCCGCGGAGCTCGACCGGCGTGCGGCGGCGAGCGCTCCGGCCTGGCTCGGCCGTTGGAGCTCGCCCTTCGGGGACCTGGACCTCAGCGCCGGCGACGGCGCAGCCGTCCTGGGCCGCACCCCGGGCGGCGCGCTCGAACTCAGCGTCTCCGGCGACGCCCTGGAGGGCACCTGGAGCGAAGGCGAGCGCGGCGGCCGCTGCCGTTTCGTGCCCTCCCGCGACGGGCGCTTCCTGCTGGGTGTCTACGGCCGCGGCGCCGGCCCGCTGCGCCTGGCCTGGCCCTGCTGGCGGCCGGGAGCGCGCGGCTTCGCGCCGCTCGGCGATCCGGCGCCGCGCTGACGGGCTCCCGAAAGGGATCGCCTCGGGCTGCACCCGAGCCGCAGGGCCAGCCCGTCCGCAGGCCTTCGGGCCGCCATCCGGCGAGCCCAGGCGGCAGGCTCACCAGCCCGGCAGCTCGAGCCGCGAGAGCAGCGCGGGCCGCGCGGGATCGTCCGGATCGGCGCAGACCCAGGCGCCGTCCGCGGCGAAGTCGAGGCCCTCGAGCTTGCGCCGCGTGGGCCGGCCATCGGGCTCGAGCACGGGGGTCAAGCGCAGCGCAGAGCCCTCGAACCAGCCGAACCAACTGCCCAGGCAGATGCCGTCGTCGACGGCGTCGTCGCTGGCCTCGGCGGCGGCCAGGAAACACAGGCGCCCGTCCGGGGCCCGGGCGGCGTCGGTGAAGCCGAGCGGCACGCCGGCCTCGCGCCCCAGGTCGCAGCGTGTGGGCTGCCCCAAGGCGGGCAACGGCCCGCCGGCTTCGAGGTGGCACAAGAGCGCGCCGAGATCCAGATCGAGCCAGGCATTGAGGGGCGCGCGGCCCGCGCGCTTGGCGCCGTTGCCGCGCTGGAGCAGGCGCACGCGCTCGCCCAAGAGCTCGGCGCCTTCCAGGTTGAGCTCGCTGCCGGCGAACGGCTCGCAGCCGCGCAGCGCTGAATAGAGCTGCGGTGCGTTGAGCAGCACGAAGCCGCCCTGGGCCGTCCCCAGGGCGATCCGCTCGCGCGTCGGTCGGCTGCCCGAGCCCAGCGCCAGCAGCCGCTGATCGGGCAGGCGCAGCAGCGCCTCGAGGTCCAGCTTCTCGCGCTTGCCCGCGTCCGTGGGCGGAAAACGGCGCGGGGCCCCGGGCGCCAGCGGCAGCAGCAGCGGGCGAGCCCGGCCGTTGCGCTGGGCCAAGGCCAGGGCCGAGACGTCGTCCTGCAGGACCACGAACTCGTTGCCCACAGCGCGCAGGCCGGAGGCCGCACGCACGTGGGCATCGAGATCGAGCTCCGCCAAACGCGCGGGCTCGAGGTCGTAGAGCAGCGGCTGGCAGGCGCCGAGGCGCGCGATCTGCGCGGGCGCGGGCGCGGCGCAGAGGTCCCGGCTCCACATGGGCGCCACGCTAACAGGCCGCGGCGCGCTCGCGCCCGCTGGAGCTGCGCTTCCGGCGCCTTGCGTCGCCGCCGGGGCGCGAGGCGGCACGCTGACAACGCGCCCCATCGGCCGCCGCGACCCGTTCAGGCGCCGCAGTCAGCCAGCCAAAGGGCTGATACCGATGGACGCCGGCCGACCGGCTGCTGTCGGAAGCAGCGGCCGCAGGGCGCAGGCCAGCGGCGCCCCGTGCGCTGCCCCCCGCGCCGCTGAACGGCCCAGCTCAGCGCGTTTTCCCCTTGGACCAGGCCTCGCGCAGCTGGGCCTCCAGGGCCGCGATGCGTTCTTCGAGGTCGGCCAAGCGCGCCGGGTCGGGCGCGCCCGGCGCTTCGCGCTCCTGCTCGAGTTCGAAGCGCAGGGCCAGCAGCGCGTCGATCGAGGCCTGCAAGGCGCTGGCCGGTTGGAGCTGGCCCTCGAAGGCCGCCTGATTGCGGGCGTAGAGCGCGGCGAAGTCGCGGAACTCCAGGTCCGGGTCGGCCTCGGCGATGCGCTGGATCCAGGCCCCCAGGGCGCGCGGGTCCGTGCCCCGGGCGAAGTAGGAGCGCCGCAGCAGCTCGGCGAACTGGGCCAGCGCCATGGCGCGCTGCAGGCCGATCGGGGCTTGCTGGGCGGCCGAGTGGGCCATGGCCGGGGTGATCGCCAGCTCGAGCTCGGTGGCGCCCGGCGCGCCCTCGCCCTCGGGGTCGGCCTGGGCCGGCAGGTAACGCACCCGCAGGGTGGCCAGGCGGGCCGCGGCGGCGCCGTCGTCCCGGCCCGCGGCGAAACGCAGGCCGCGCAGGCGATACAGGGCCACCACGGTGCGGCCGGCGGGCACCTCGCCGGCGTCGACCGCGTCGTCGCGGAACGAGCGATCGGCCAGCTGGCGGTTTTCGTAGCCCACCTGGCGATAGCTCTCGATCTGCTGCGGATCGAACTCGAGCTGGAGCTTGACGTCCTTGGCCACGGTCAAGAACGCGCCGGTGAAGTTCTCGACGAAGGCCCGGCGGCCCTCGGCGGCGTCGTCGACGTAGTTGCACACCCCGTCGCCGCGGTCGGCGAGCTGCTCCAGGAAGGCATCGTTGTGGTTGCCGAGCCCCACGCCGATGGTGTTGAGGTAGATGCCGCGGGCGCGCTGCTCGGCCACTTGCGCGAGCAAGCCTTCGGCGCTGGTTTCGCCGATGTTGCCGACGCCGTCGGAGAGCAGCACCACGCGGCTTTGCTGCGCGGGATCGAGGCTGGCCACGGCGCGCTGGTACCCGGCGACCAGGCCCGCTTCCACGTTGGTGCCGCCCGCGGGGGTCAGGCTGTCGATCGCCGCGGCGATGGGGCCGCGCTGATCGCCGGAGGTCGCGGGCAGGACTTCGCGGGCTTCGTTGGAAAAAGCCACCAGGGACAGGGTGTCGCGGGAATCGAGCCGCGTGGCCAGCTGGTGCAGGCAGGCCTGGACCAGCTCGAGGCGCCCGTCGCGCTCCATGGAGCCCGAGGTGTCGACCACGAAGTGCAGCGCCAGGGGCGGGCGCTGGGCCTCCGACACCGACTTGGCCCGCACCACGACGCGCAGCAGCCACTCTTCGGCGGCGAAGGGGCTCGGGGCCAGGTCGGCGTGCAGGGCGAAGACGCCCTGGGCGGGCGGCGGCACGGCGGGATCGAAGGCGTTGATGAACTCCTCCGGTCGCACCGCGTCGCGCTCCGGCAGATAGCCCTGCTCGAGCAGCGCCCGGCAGAGGGTGTAGGAGGCCGTGTCGACGTCGCTGGCGAAGGTCGAGAGCGGATCGACCCGCGTGGCTACGAAGGGGCGCGTGCCCCATTGGCGGAAGAACATGGCGTCCAGGCTCTCGCCGGGCTGGCGACGGCAGTTTTCCAGCAAGCGGTCGAGCTCGCGCTGACGCTCCTGGCGCTGGGTCAGGCGCTCCAGGGCCGCGCGGCCCGCGGCGTCCTCGAGGTTGCCGGAGTAATCGGACGGCAGGTAACCGAGGCCGATCAGGAACCCGGCCAGCCCCGCGGGTTCGAGGCCCAGACGGCGGGCCAGATCGGTCGCGGAGTCCACGGGACCTGCGGCTCGCGAATCGCTCTCTCCCGCGCGGCTCCGATCCCCGGAGAGGCCCCCCATCAGCGGAACCTCGGCCAGCGGGGGCGACCCTTCGCCGTCCGCAGCTGCATCAGGCACCACGCCTTGGGAGGCTGGCCCTTCCAGCTCGTCGAAGAGCGCGAGGCGCTCCAGCCGCGGCGCGTTGAACAAATTGAACGTGCTGCCCTTGAAATCGCCCTGGCCAGCGCCGCCGGCGAGGCCCGCGAGTTCGCCCGGTGGGGCCGGTTCTGCGATCCCACCAGCGCCGTAACCAAGAGCTGCCAGCATCTTCAGCTCCTGGCGGGTCAGCGCGGCTTGCTCCTCGTCAGCTCGCCCGCCGGACCCGGCCCGCTTGCCCTCCGTGCGGCTGGTGGCCACCGGGCGCTCAGCCCCGGCAATGCCGATCACGTTGTTGAATTGGTCCGAGTTGAACGGCGATTCCGGCTCAGCGACGGCTGGCGCGCTTGCGGCCCCCTCGAGGCGGTCTCTGGCCGGCGCCTGCGCAGCCCCGGCGGCGCGGGCCGATCCCGCGGACTTGGCCGGCGCCGCGCCAGGCGGCGGGGCCTGGGCGATGCGGGTCTCCGCGGACCGGCCGAGGCGCGCCGCGTCGCCGCCCAGCAGCGCCCAGGCGGCCCCCACGGCCAGGAGCAGCGCGGCGGCGCTGGCCAGCTGCACGGGCCGACGCCGCACGGGACGGGCGGCCTTGGAAAGGCGCGCGCGCGCCACGGCGCTGAGCTCGGGCCGCGCGCTCGTGCGCAGCAGCCCCAGGGTCGCGCGCAGGCGCTCCGCCAAGGCGGCCAGTTCGACGTCCCGTTGGATCTCGGCGGCCATGGCCGCGGACTCCTCGGCGTCCAGCTCGCCGAAGAGGTAGGCGACCAAGCGCGCCTCGCGCTCGCTGGCGGCGCCGGGCCCGGCCTCCGCCGGGGGACCTGCGTAGGGGCGCTCTTGCCCGTGGGCTCCGGAATCGGATCGTGCCTGCATGCTGTCAGCTCCCTGCGCCTTCGCCGGCGCGTGTGTCGTGTGCGCTCGAAACGCCCTGGGGCAACCAATGGTTCAAGTCGCGGGACAGCGACTTGAGACCCTCCGCGATCAACCAGCCGACCGTGCCGATCTGCTTGCCGGTCAAGGCGGCGATCTGCTTGTAGCTCTGCTCTCCGAACAGACGCAGGGCCAGCACCTCGCGCTGCGCGGCGGGCAGGCGCGCCAGGCCGCGCTCGACCGCGGCGCGGGTGTCCTCCGCTTCGACCGCCAGGGCCTCGCTGGGCACGGCCTCGGGGCGGGCCTGCTCGGTTTCTCGGCGCTGGCGCCGCCCTGAACTCCTCAACGCATCCATGCACAGGTTGTGGGTCACGCGGTGCAGCCAGGACGACAGCAGCGACCGCGAGGAAGGCTCCTCTGGCCCGGTGAACCCGCGCAGCTCCGGCGGCTTGGCGAGCAGGCGCAGGAAGGTCTCCTGCACCTGGTCCTCGGCGGCGGCGGGGTCGCGCAGCAGCGCCCGCGCGTGGGCCAGCAGGGCGCCGGCGTGGCGGGCCACCAGCCCATCGAAGGCCCGCACCTCCCCCGCCAGCCAGCGGGCGAGCAGGCGCTCGTCGGGCTCGGCGGCGGGTTGGGGTGCGGCGGCGTTGTCGGGCGGCATGGGCGAGAGGGTCGGCGGCGGGCCTCGCGCGAGGCCTCTGCCGCCCGTCCGGGGCCTGGAACGGCCCGCGGGCGGGATTTCTTGGGGAATCGGCCTCGGAAACGCGCTCGGCCGCGCAACTTCCCGCGGCTCGAGGATGTTTTCTGGGCCTTGGCCCATCCCGAGGCACGTCGGGGCGACAGCCCGGTTGGCTGCCCCCGGCGGGGGAGAACGCGCGCGATTCCGAGCTCTCGGGACAGCGCGCCCGCGTCTAGGCGCTGCCCAGGGGTCGTGCTACGCCGGCGTCCGGCCCGGTGGGAGCGAATCCTGGAGCGGGGGCCTAGAGTCTCTGCCCTGCCGGCCGACCGGCCCGCGACCGCCCATGAGCCGAGCCGACTTCGACCCCAACGCCGCCGCCCGCCCCGACTCCGGTCCCTACGGCCTGGACCACAGCCCCGCGGAGGCCGCCGTGCATCTGATCCCGGTGGGCTTCGACGCCACCACCTCCTACCGGCCGGGCACCGCCGCGGGGCCCGAAGCGATCCTGGCCGCCAGCCACCAGGTGGATCTGTACTGCCGCTTGTTCGGCCGACCCTACGAACAGGGCATCGCCTGGATCGAGCCGCCGGCCGCCATCGCGCAGCTGCAGAGCCAGGCCTTCGCCCCGGCGCGTCGCATCGTCGCCGCCGGCGGGCGCATCGCCGGCGACGCGGACCTGAGCAGCGACCTGGCGGCGGTCAACCGCGCCTCGGCCGCGCTCAATCTGGAGGTCGAGCGCCTGGTGATGGCCAGCCTGGAGGCCGACAAGCTGCCGGTCCTGATCGGCGGCGACCACGCGGTGCCCTTCGGGGCCATGCGGGCCTGCGCGCGCTTGCACCCGGGCCTGGGGATCCTGCATTTCGACGCCCACGCGGACCTGCGCCGGGCCTACGAGGGTTTCGATTGGTCGCACGCCTCGATCCTCGACAACGTGACCACACGCATCCCCGAGGTCGGGCGCGTCGTGCAGGTCGGCATCCGCGACATGTGCGACGAGGAGCGCGAGCGCATCGAGGGCTCCGCGGGCCGCATCCACACGCTCTACGACGACCAATGGGCCCGCGCCCGCGCCGAGGGCAGTTCCCTGGTGGGCCTGATCCGCAAGACCTTGGACCGGCTGCCGGAGAAGGTCTATGTGACCTTCGACGTGGACGGCCTGGAGCCGGCCCTCTGCCCAGGCACCGGCACGCCGGTGCCCGGGGGCCTGTCCTGGGGCGAGACCGGGCTGTGGCTCGAAGAGCTGGCCAAGAGCGGCCGGCGCATCGTGGGCCTGGACCTGGTCGAGGTGGCGCCCGGCGCCGACGACCCGGCCGGCCTCGACTCCTGGGATGCGATCGTCGGCGCCCGGCTGCTCTATCGCCTGATCGGCTGCGCCCTGGCGAGCCGGGGCTGAAGCCCGAGGCCCCTCGAAGGCAACCGCCGTGCAGCCCGCCCGCAACCCCGACTTTCGCGGCGACACCTGGCGCCCGTGGGCCGTAGCGGCCCACGCCTCCAGCGCGCTCAAACTGATCTCCTTCGGCACCCTGTCGCTGCTGGTGCCGCTGCTCCTGTGGTGGTTCCTGGGCCCCCGGGACGAGCGCCTCGAGCGCCACGCCCGGCGCGCCTTCGACCTGCAGGTGACCTTGGCGGGGCCCTACCTGCTCGGGCTGCTGCTGCTGCGCATCGCCCCGGTGCTGCTGATGTTCGCCTGGGCGCCCCTGCTGCTGGCCACCCTGGCCCTCGACGTGTGGCTGAGCCTGCGCAACACCCGCGGGGCCCAGGCCGGCGCCGAGGTCTACCAGCCCTTGCCGCTGGCGATCCTGCCTGAGCGGCGGGCCTAGGGCGGCGACCTAGGCGCGGAGCGGGCGCGCGGAGGCCGGCGGGATCCGCGCCGCTGGCCCGGCGGCGCGCCGCGAGCGGAACGGGGCGGGCGCTCGCGGGGTGCCGCGGGCCCAAGGATCCGCGCCGATGCGCGCTGCGCAGCTGCCGAAGGCGCCCGCGGGGCCAGCGTAGTCTCGCCGGCCCATGGGACCCGCGATCCGTCCAAAGCCGGCGTCCGGCTCCGCGGCCCGCGCCCCGGCCGCCGATCCGGCGCGCCCGGATTCCGCTGCGCCCAGGCCGGAGCCCGAACCCGCGCCGCTGGCGCTGGACCGCGGATTGCTGCTGCGCGTCGGGCTCGCTTTCGCGGCCGCTTTGTTGCTCTACGCGCCCCTGCGGGACGGGCATCGGCACTTCGCCCTGGCCTGGGCCTGCGTGCTGCTCGGCGACCAGAGCGGGCTCGGGCTCGTGTGGGTCGCGGGGCCCCACGATGCGCGCATCCTCGGCGGCTGCCAGCGCGAGGTCAGCGTCACGCTGACCGACACGACCCTGGACACGGCCCTGGCGGGCATCGTGTTGTTGCCGGCGCTGGCCTTCGTGCGGCGCGGGGGTCTCAAGCCGGGGCTGCGGCGGCTGGGCCGCTGGACCCTGGCGCTGCTGCTGCTGCAAGGACCGCAGCTGGCGCTGCTCGGCTGGGCGGCGGGGCAGCGCTTGACCGGCGCGGCCAGCGGCTGGTCGCGGGCCGCGGAGCTGGCCGGCAACGCCGCCGGCTGGGGCCTGCCGCTCTTGATCGCTGCGTTCTCGGCGGCGCGCGGGGCCGCGGCCGCGGGCCGAATCGAGGGTTTTGGCGGGGTTTCGGGGGCGCCGACGCCGGACAGCGCCGCGCCGCGCCGCGTGCCCAGCGCGGGGCCCGCGGGCCCCGGGCAAGCGCCGCGCTCGAGCCGCGGCGCCTGC
Organism: Planctomycetota bacterium; assembly: GCA_044359835.1. Lineage (GTDB taxonomy): Bacteria > Planctomycetota > UBA1135 > UBA1135 > JBIKLM01. Next base: position 521 of record JBIKLM010000014.1, on the reverse strand, counting down.
GCCTGCGGATCGGGCAAGCGCTGGCGCCGCTGCTGCGGGAGGGCCTCCCGATGAAGACGGGTCCGTACCTGCGGCTGGCCCTGGGCCTGGCGATCGCTGGGGCCGTCGAATTGCTTGGGTTTCTGCTGAGCGGGGAGCTCTTGACCGGCACGGCGCGGGTCTTCGGCGCCCTGCTGGAGGCGCTCGGCACACCGGCCCGCGTCGATGGCACGCGGGTCAGCGCCGGCGCGCGCGCCTTCGTGGTCGTGGCGGAGTGCACCGCGATCACGCCGATCGCGCTGCTGTGGGGCGCCCTGGCCGCCCACCCCGGCCCGCGCTGGCGGCGCCTCGGCGGGGCCCTCGGCGGCGCGCTGGCCCTGCTGGGCCTCAACCAGGCGCGCTTGCTCGGGCTCTGGGAAGTGGCCGAGCGCTGGCCGCAGCGCTTCGACTTCGCGCACCTGTATGTGGGGCAGGGACTGATGATGCTGGCGGTGCTGCTGCTGTTCGTGGCCAGCGCGGCGGGGCCCGGGCGCGGCCCGATC